>CAZLCM010000001.1:0-47422 GCA_964558055.1 uncultured Isosphaeraceae bacterium
GAGCGACTCTAGTAACGGCAAACTCTCGTCGATGACGGTGACATCGGCACCATCGTCTGATAAAATTTCTGCTGCGTGGGCGCCGGTCTTGCCGGCTCCACAAATAATAATATTCATGTGTATTCCTCCATTCATCGACCAAATGGTTGGGCGGGAATGATACTCTCAATGCAACAATAACCAAGTGAAAAACTGTAAATTATTTTATTAACAGCCATTAAAGCCAGTAAATGGGTATTTTGGAATAACAAATATGAAATAAACAATCTAAAGATCTTGCAATGTTTACCCACCGATCTTGGTTTTTTTCTAGGTTTTTTCTGCAGAGATTGATAAAGGTTCTTGACGAGCGATTAACAAATCGCCATACTTATCGTTGGAGCAGTTGTTGCCCCAACCCGTTAGAAGAGAGTGGCTCGTTCAATGAGAGAAAACGAGCTTTAAATATTAGAGAAGCTGAGAGCGACCGATGCTGGAGGGAGACCCAGCAAAGTTAGTCAATCTCCTAGACAAGTTCTATTGAACAGAAAGTTTGGAAGATGCCAACAACCACCAAGAAACAGTTGATAGATAGGATTGCTTACGAAACAAAATATAAAAGGAATGATGTCAGAACAATCGTTCAAACGTTTCTTGACAATGTAATCACAGAACTTGGTGAGGGGAACCGACTTGAGTTTCGGGACTTCGGAGTTTTTGAACTAAAAGATAGAGCTGCTCGCATGGCTCAGAACCCTAGGACTTTAGAACGAGTACCAGTGCCAGCGAGGCGAACGGTAAAATTTAAAATTGGACGGCTTATGAAAGAAGCCGTCGAACAAAGTGCGAATAATAAACAAGAGTTGCCGATAGTTGAAACAGTGGCTATGGAAGAAACTGTCAACGCATAATTTAGTTGCGTATTTCCGGTGGATGACCTGTCGTTTACTCTTTTCTCGTAATAATTAATAGTAAGGTGCTGCTCAAGGATGGGCAACGAAACAAGACAATCTCAAACTTCAACACTGGGAGCAAATCCAATGGCGGTTGACCGCCTGATGGAAGCTCTACCTCCACACGCACTTGAGGCCGAGGGAAGTTTGCTTGGTTCAATTTTGATCGATCCAACGGTCCTCAATGACGTGCAACTTATTTTGCACGGAACAGACGATTTCTTCAAGAAAGCAAACGGGACCATCTATACATTGATGGCGGAACTTTACGACAAGTACGAGACGGTTGACCTTGTTCAATTAGAGCAGGTAGCGAAAGATAGAAATTTGCTAGATGCGGTTGGCGGTGTTGAATATCTCGTAAAAGTTGCTCAAGCAGTGCCAAGTGCAGCAAGCGCATCCCATTACGCTCGTTTGGTGAAGGAAAAGTCGACCGTTAGGCAATTAATAGCCGCAGCAGGCGAGATTTTGCATGATTCTTATACAAGACCAGAAGATCCAATAGAGATCCTAAGTGAAGCGGAACGACGCATTTTTAGCATTGCACAGCAATCGGAACAACGTCACGCAGAACAACTAGACGATTTACTGAACGATGCGATTAGACAACTGGAAGAGAACGATGGTCGAATTATTACTGGTGTCTCTACTGGTTATCCAAATCTAGATGAGATTACAAGTGGACTGCAACCCGGAGAAATGGTTATCGTTGCGGCAAGACCATCGATGGGAAAAACAGCCCTTGCTCTAAACATTGCTGAAAATATTGCTATGCGAGATGTTCCTGTTGGTCTCTTTAGTTTGGAAATGAGCAGGCAACAACTCGTGCAACGACTACTTAGTTCAAGGGCTTCCGTTTCGGGTCATAGCATTCGTCGCAATATGCTAAGTGATAGAGATATGGCTGCAATTATTCAAGCTGCGGACGATCTCATGAGGCGTCCTCTTTTTATTGACGACACCCCAAGTTTATCAATTACCCAGTTGAGAGCAAAAGCAAGACGTCTAAAACAATCTCACGATATTGGTGTTGTGCTTGTTGACTATTTACAGTTGATGACGAGTGGGAAACGGGCAGAGTCGAGGCAACAAGAAGTAAGCGAGATAAGCCGTGGCGTTAAGGCACTTGCACGAGAACTAAACGTTCCAGTGATTTGTTTAAGTCAGTTAAATAGAGCAGCAGAACAGCGTGAAGGACATCGTCCAAGAATGAGCGATCTTAGAGAGTCAGGTTCGATTGAACAAGATGCTGATGTTGTTGCGATGCTACATCGCGAGTCATATTTCCATCTCAACGATCAAGCGTGGATGGAAGCAAACGAGGACAAGCACAATTTGGCTGAACTAATAATTGCAAAACAACGAAATGGACCAACAGCAACCGTGAAGTTGACATGGGACAATTCCTGTACGAGATTCCATGACTGGACTGATATCTCACCACCGAGTGGTTCTGGTTATGCGGCAGTTGTTCCACAAGGGGACGATAATCCCTTTGCAGGCGACGACTTTGACGATCTTGCAATTTAAGTGCTTTGTACGGTCTCGACAAGCGTAACCCAAACTAAAAACGAAACATACAGCCCGACAAGAATTCCTCCCTCTTTTGGTTTGATTCTCTCGTCCATTGTAAGGAACCATGCAAGTAGTGAAAACACAACCATGATGCTGACGTACATCCAAGCATCGCTTGGTACTGTTATTGGATTTACGAGAATAGTTATTGGCAACACGAAAAGAATGTTAAAAATATTGGAACCAACAACATTACCAACAGCCAAATCTGGGTGACCTTTTTTCGCAGCGATAACTGTTGTGACGACTTCGGGCAAACTTGTTGCTATCGCTACGACTGTTCCACCTACAACTATTTCACTCATGCCAAGAGAAAGTGCTCCAGTAACAGCACCTATCTCCGTAGCCTTTCCGCCAAACCCAAGTAAGAATAAGCCGATTAGTAAGGTTACACATGCACCAAGCATCGAATGCTTTACTTCACGAATCGCATCCTTACTTTGTGTTCCAATTTGCGACTCCTCTTCTTTGCCAATTCGGAACCAAGTCCACATTAAAAAACAGAACAAACATAAGAAGCCCAGCGCCCAATAAGAATTCAGTGTTCCAGATAAAGTTGCAAATCCAACGAAAAAGGTTGCACCAATAAGCCAAGGGAATTCTATTCTGATAACGCGACCCGTAACTGGGAGTTTACAAATCAAAGCACCGATGCCAAGCACTAGCCCTAAGTTAGCAATATTTGAACCGAAAATATTTCCAAGGCAAAGACCTCCATGACCGTTGATTGAAGCAATAACATTCAAGGCAAGTTCGGGAGAGCTTGTGCTAAAAGCCACAATGGTTAAACCAATGACAAGTTTGCTAATACCAAGACGTGTCGCGATTGCAACGCTGCCGTCAACGAGTAAATGACCACCATAAATCAGCATGCCGACCCCAATGATTAATGTTATTGGGTACCAGTTCTGAGTGAATGTTAAGAATGATTCCATCTTTGGGTAGGATTGTAGAGATGTTCCCACCAAGCACACCCCTAAATACCCTGCAATCTGGTAGGTTTTCCAACGTTGGACTGCTTCAGAGCAGTTCGTACCAAGAGATATGACCGATTCCAAAGAAAAACAAGAACTACACAATCATATTGTTGCTGCTGCAGAAGGTGATGAGAATTCGTGGAGGTTTCTTGTGGACGCCTACTCCCATAGGGTTTTTGCACTAATTCGGTCGAAATGCGGTAATGAAGAATTAGCAGAAGAGATTACACAATCTACCTTCTGCACAATTGCACAGAAATTGGCTGGTTACAGTGAAACAGGCAAGTTTGAGGCATGGATGTTTAGGATTGCCATGAACCGAATGAGGGATGAAATGCGACGCCGTAAGCGTCACGCTGTCCCAATGGAGAACGAGATGATAGGGGTATTCTCGAAGGGCATATCGGACGATGTTGACGATGAAGAGGGGGCTAAGATAATCGAACGTCTAAGAGCCGCTGTAAGGCAGTTATCGAGCTCTGATCAAGATATTATCTATATGAGGCACAGTGCCTGCATGAGCTACAAACAGATTGCAGACGTCCTAGAAGAGCCGCTAGGCACTGTTTTAGCCCGCCAACACCGCGCCTTAGGGAAATTGAGAAGTATTATGGATTGTGACGGTTATCTTCAAAAGAACGCGAATAAAGGGGCAATCGACGACTGAGGTATGCGTTAAATAGGAACTACGTTATGAATTACGAGAACGGACATTTTGAACAGGAACAGAACCTAGATTTCACCCACGAAGAGTTACAACTCGAAGGGCTTCTTTCAGATTCATTGGGCGTGAATTCACCGTCTGGTCTTTCAAATCGAATTGCTGACGCTTCAATAGATGCACTTATTGAGGGGCAACTTGACAAAGCAATGTCAGTAACTGCTCCAGAGGGTCTTTGTGAACGTGTTTATTCTGCATCAATTCCATCTCTACAAGAGCAACCCGCTGTTGTTGGTCGTATTGGCGCTTCAATCGTGTGGCGGCAGGTAGCTATGGCTGCTTGTGTTGTATTTGCAGTCCTTCTTGGAATTCGCTTTGGACTTCAATCATTACAACAGCAAGGTCAATCAATCGACCGAAGTTCAGTTGCAGTCGCATCTCCAGTCGTAGAAGTTCTTAGCGTTGAAGAAGAGGGTCTTCTCTTAGAAGATTTAAATCTTACAGAATTTGATTATCTTGCAGGAACTCGTGAATTAGCATTTGCTGATGTTGCACAAAGCATGAACAGTTTGCGTAATGATATAGAATTATGGCAATATGGTTTGCTCACGGAGTAATACGATGAAACGTACAGCAATTCTTGGTGCATTGTTAATTACAGCGATGGCATTTGGCATGGCTCCATCTAGCGGTACAACTTGCTGCGGAACAACCTGCATGATGCCGGCATTTATGAACTGTTTGCAACCAGTGCACGAGAGAGAACTAGAGCGA
The DNA here is from genome assembly GCA_964558055.1 of uncultured Isosphaeraceae bacterium. GTDB lineage: Bacteria > Planctomycetota > Phycisphaerae > Phycisphaerales > SM1A02. The sequence continues at coordinate 4,920 of CAZLCM010000001.1, forward strand.
CAAAGCGACTCTGCTGGGATTCGAAGACCGAAACTATCTCCTCGTGGTAAGTCAAAAGACGTCGAAAATCAATTCGCTAGAGACCGTAAAATGCCACCAAACATGGTCGAGCATGTGATGGCAGTAGCAAAAGAAATTGACCCCGAATTAGCGGATCAATTATCGACAATGTGTGAAAATGATCCAGAGGCCTTCCAACGTATAATTCGTAAGCAAGGTCGACGACTTGGTTCATTAATTCGCCTTCGGGAAGAAGACCCAGAATTGTTTGAGGTGAAAGTAACAGAATTAAAAACTGATGCAGAAATCTATCATAAAGCCGAGTCGCTTCGTGGTTGCGAACTTGGCACACCTGAGTCACAAGCAAAGATAGCCGAATTGCGTGGTCTTATTCGAGCTAAAACCGCACTTACAATTAGGGCTCAATCACTTTACATTATCCGTTTGGAGAAACACCTCGCTGCTTGCCGGGCAAAACTAGAAGATACAACAGCACGGTTTGATGAAATAGTTGATACCCGAGTAAATGAGTTGATTGATACTGTGCAAAATGTAGAGCAAAATGATTAATACTCTTTACCATGCGTAAATGGCGCATGGAAAAGTAAACAGCAAAACATTAACTATCGTGGGATTAATCAGTGTTATTGTTTTATTTGTTGTTGCATTCTTTTGGGCAGTTTCTGACAACGGAGATGGCCGTAGGTTTGAAAGGACAAATGTATCAATCGCTCTGCAGCCACCGTCTTGGTGGATTAATCAAGATTTGGAAGAGGGGACTCTACAAGCGTCAGAAAAAACAATATCTATTTTTGGGACCGATCAGTTGGGAAGAGATTTATTTGCAAGGTGTATCGTTGGCGGAGCAATTAGCGTGTGCGTCGGGTTGTTCGCAGCAAGCATAGCGGTGTTCGTTGGTACGATTTGGGGCACAATCGCTGGGATATATGGTGGAAAAACGGACTCTGCAATGATGAGATGTGTTGATGTTTTATATGGTCTTCCATCAATTATGTTGGTTGTTTTAATAACGGTAGCGGCAAACAGTGTTATTCAGGGTAATTCTCTAAGTTCGACTGCCGCAAAGGAATCGGTGAACGTAATTGCTCTAATTATTGCAATTGGAATTGTTAGTTGGCTAACCGTTTCTAGAGTTATTCGAGGGCAAGTAAGGAGCATTGTCGCAAGACCAGCAATGGAGGCATGTAAAGTAATTGGTGTTGGTCCTACGCGAACGTTTACACACCACTTATTCCCATCGCTACTTGGCACAATTCTTGTGTACGCAACACTTACAGTTCCGACAGCGATTTTATCAGAAGCTTTTTTGAGTTTTTTGGGAATTGGAATTCGAGAACCGTTACCTAGTTGGGGCAATCTTGCTGCTGATGGTTTAGGACAGTTAAACCCGGTGCAATCTCGTTGGTGGTTGTTATTTTGGCCTTGTCTTTGTATTGCAACAACTCTTATTTCTATGAATTTCATAGGGCAGTTGTTACAGAAACGAGTTGACCCGAGATTTGCATCATAGATATGAACACAACAGTCCTACAAACCAATGACTTGAATATCAGTTTTGGAAAACAAAATGTAGTTAATAAGATTTCATTTTGTTTGAATCAGGGTAGAACATTGGCGTTAGTTGGCGAATCGGGTTCAGGAAAAAGCGTAACGGCCATGGGGTTACTTGGCTTACTCCCTAAAGTTGCGAGCGTTACTGGAGAAGTTTTGTTTATGGAACAAAATTTGCTTGAAATTCCTCCAAGATGTCTTCGTTCTATTCGAGGCAACAAAATAGCAATGGTGTTTCAAGAGCCGATGAGTTCTCTCAATCCCGTCTTTACTATAGGTGAACAAATTGAAGAGTCAGCACTTTTGCACCTTAAATTATCAAAGAAATCTGCTCGTTTGGCTACTCATAAAATTATGGAAGAAGTAGGCCTTAATCAATCGAGGTTCAATGCGTACCCGCACGAATTTTCAGGGGGTATGCGGCAGCGTGTAATGATTGCAATGGCGCTAATTGGTGAACCAGAAATCTTAATCGCAGATGAACCTACAACCGCTTTGGATGCAACTACATCTAGGCAAATAATGGATTTACTTTCCGAATGTAAGAAACGCAGGAATATGAGCATGTTGTTCATATCTCACGATTTACATCTTGTTTCTTCAATCGCAGACGATGTTTGTGTAATGCACAATGGAGAAATCGTAGAGAGCGGTTTCGCTTTTGATGTTCTTAACAAACCTGCACACACATACACCCAAGAACTTCTCGCCTGTACTCCTAGCATTTCCCGTGCGTAAACGATCCGCGGGATAGTTTTATGTTAGGAAAAACGTCCGAGAACCGAAAGGAATCCTACTACGTATGAATTGTAGATACAGCACCATTTAGCTTGTGGAAAGAGCGCTGGGCAGCTTTGGTTCCTCTCTCCCCAAACCCTCGGCCCTCTCCTGCAAGTATTGGTGTTTACGGGGTTTGCCTTGGAAGGCAAATTATCTACCTACGCAGGAGCAGTTCAATGGTAAGCATCAACAACCAATCATTCAATCAGGCAGTGCAACAATGTTCAAAACAAGGAACAAGCCAATCAAGGCAACAGGTTTGGACATTTATCAATGCGATGCCAGCCCTGTACTTTGTGCAATGCGGTCGAAAATCATGCCCAGTTCCTTGGGTTATGTTTGAAGAAGATGTTCCAATAGCAATGGTATTCACTGAGTCCGAGTATGCTTTAAAAGCAGCAAAGTCAATTATTGAAAATGGTGAGAATGTGAGGGTTGTCGGTCTCCCAACAAATGCCGCTTCCATGTATATGACAGCAATTGCTGCACAGGGAGTTCCATCCGTATGTTTTAATCACGGCCCACAAAGGTTTGACGCAACAATGGATGAGGTCTTGCTATCGCTTGGTTCGATGACTAGATTTTAGTTTATGGTTGTAGTTCTCGACCAGTTTCTATGTCAAGCACAGACCAGTCAAATTGTTTTGCGAGTCGAACGATTGGAAGCCAAGCAATCTCTTCTTCAACAATGTTGAGAAGCATCTGGTTGACGGGATCCTCTGGAGGTAGTTCAATTTTAATACCTGGTCCCCAAAGCGTATCGCTTCCTTCAGATTCCGCCATTGTATTAAACCTAGCAAGCGATTCAATAATTTCAGATTTCGTACCAAGCGATACTCGCCTACCATCAGGATTGGCTGTGCGTGATTGGATGACAAACTGTTTACTCATGTATTAATCTTCTTCTCTAAGTAGGCAGGATACCGTATCAATGAGTTTGTCGAGACCTACTGGCTTAATGAGATACGCGGCGACACCCAAAGCAGTTGCATAAGCCATGTGACGTTTGCCTTCATTTGCTGTCACCATGACAACAATTGGATTTGTTTCCATGCTTAGAATCTCCTCAATCACAAGAAAACCGGATCTTTTTGGTAGCATCATGTCCAAGATAACAGCATCTGGTTGTTTTGAAGTAGTCATCGATACAGCTTCGGTTCCATCCTCAGCGAGAAATGTCATTGCACCCTCAGCCCTCATAGCGAGATCGAAGGATGCAAGAATATCTGGGTCATCATCAACTATTAATATTTTGTATCCATCAAGCCGTTTCATTTTTGAATAGTAGCATCCATGATTGTTGATAGTTCAGGTTCAGTCATCCATGGAAGCGACTCTAGTTGCTGAATCAACTTGTTTGGCATCGGTTTACCCTCAAGTTCAAATTTTGGTCGGCTTTTCCACCGCCTATGAAGCCACAAATATTGTTCTGGGGCGTTTCGAATCATTTGTTCTATCGCCTTGCTGTAACGAGCGGTGATGTAATATAGAGGGTCAGGTTGATTTTCCCAATCTGATGGCTCAATAAAATCAGTCGTGGAAATTTCATACTTAAATTTTCCGCCTAAGCGTTTCGCGTGGACTGCAGCAATAGGAACCTTATACCTCATTGCCAGAAGCCCGATTGATTTATAAGTCGAAGCAAGTCGACCGAAAAAAGGCACGAACATCCCTCTACCACCAGCATTCTGGTCAGCGATGAACCCAACGTTCGTATTTTCTGAAATAAGTTCTTGCAAAATTGGGACTCCACCCCATTTTGTTATAACTTGAAGACCATACTTTTCTCGAACTCCAAGCACCCAGTCATTTATCAATTTGTTGTCTAATGGTCTTGCAAGTGCTGCGATTGGATAGCCCAGCACAGAGAGAGTGTACCCAAGTAGTTCCCAGTTTCCGCAATGACCGGTTATAAAAATTGTTGGCTTCTTCTTTGTAAGACGTTCTGTTACCTGTTCAATTCCTCTGAACTCGACATACTTAGAGTACGTAGATGGATTGATTAAGGATGGCATCTGAACACCTTCAGCTACGAAGAGTTGGAAAAGGTGCTCCATCGAATCTTTCGCTAAAGAAGATACTTTTTCCTCAGACCAGTCAGGGAAACTTGCTTGAATGTTATTTATAGCCCGTGCACGTCTCGTTGGATTAAGTTTGTAAAACAAATCACCAACCCATTTACAGGACTGCATGTTCATGGACATTGGACAGCAATTAACAACTGAAGCCAGTGCTCTCAAAGGGAGGTAATGAGACCATTGGGTAAGTGTAGATTGTGTGCGCACCATGATATAAATACTAGGGCAGCGATAAGCCCATCTGCTTATCTAGCTTGTTGGCCTGTTAGAATATTCAGTCGATTTGCAGTTAAAACAGGCACATTGGCAGCTCTTGCATCCTCTAATAGTTGCATATACGATCTATAAGCTCGTTGCTTGTTAGCATAGTTTTCTAGCATCGTATCGCTGGCACCACTTCTAGGTTTCGAGAGTGGTTCGTGAGGTGTAATACCTAATACTAAGAAATCCAAGTCGCCTGGGATAGACCCGTTGTCTTCAACGACTACGCCACCCCAGCGTTTAATTCGGTTTTTAACAAAGTCATTAGTTGACTCAGGTACCCCATCACCATCAACATCGAAAATGCCATGAACTAAAAAAGAGAATTTATAGTGTGGATCATAAATGGCGTTGACTAGAACATTATTTTTTAGAATAGGTTGGTTTCTGGTGGATCGTTTGATTTTTGCTGTGGAAGTTGTTTCTCCAACCTTTACAACTTCGATGCTAGCCTTCCCTAAAGCCATATTTCCATCAGCATCTTCTATTAGATGGTTCGCTGAGTCATAGACCTCAAAAGTCATCCCTAGACGAATTTTATCGACCGAACCTCTATTAATAAAAACCAAATCGTCGTTGCTAACTTCGATAACTTCGCCGTCTACAAGAAGAGAAGGGTCGGTTTTATACAGTTCGCCTATATTCCTTTGTTTGCGAAGTTCTTTGAGTTCTCCATTTTGCTTCTCAATGGTAAGCCTAGCGTCTTCAATTTCATCCTCTAATCCCTGAATCATGTTTTTGAAATCATTGCGAACCTGTGCATTGTTCTTTTTGCTTGAAGTAAACAAATCATTTACATCGGAATTCAGTCTTACTGACTCATCTTGGACATCTTGCCATTCACCTTTTACTAATTCAACTTCGTCCAGATTGCTTTTGGCAAGTGCAGCAAGTTGATCTTCAAGTGATTGAATTGTAGATTTTGCGTTTGCAAGCTCTGAGATGCGTGAATCCAATTCTTGCTGGCGAGAATCTAGTTCTCTTTTTGTAGAATCCACAGAAAGTGCTAGAGAACTACTTGTTGAAGTGGTGTCTCGAAAAACAGAAGCAATTTCTTCAATAGTGGAGTGTCTGTTTCCAGTTAAAATTTGGTTTCGTTCTTCTATTTCATTTATCAAGTAACTAACTACAGGTTGTTTACTTTCTAGAGCGAACTCTACAAGCGCATTATTCTCATTACCCTTTGTCGTATATGTGCTAAGTGATTTAGTTAGATTCTTGACCTCTTCTTTTTCTGCTCTTCCGCTTGCGTAAAAAACAATACTTAGAACAAGTAAGAAGACCGTTGTAAGAACAAATACAACCAGAGATACGATGACGCCTGTGCCGGCATTGCTACGAATAGCCATAAAAAACTCTCCAATTCTCACGCTTGGGATATGCTTAAAGCGTGAACATTCAGCGGGGATACACGGAACCCCATTAGTGATGGGATAGTGTCTTTAGTTAACACCATTTAGTCAAGTTCAAAGTTTGCTTGATTAGAGATTCTGGCCTAAAAATACAGTTTTTCTGAGTTTCTGTTCATAAAAATGTGTTTTTTCCAATCCAAATCACTTGATAGAGCGTTTAAAACCACCTTCGGAATCCAGACAAGAGCATTCTCCGTTATGCGCCCAATTCAAGTGGTATCATGGGTCGTTTTACATCGTAAAAGTAAGAGTTTCAAAAGAATATGAAAGGCAGATTTGCATGACAGTTACCCCTTCGGAAGTACATAAGATATTAGGTAAATATCAACTCACAGATGGTTACGATCTCGTGGTCGATCTTGATAAATCACACGGTGTATGGGTTCATGATTCCGCAAGTGGAAAAGATTTCCTAGACGCTTTTACATGTTTTGCTTCTTGGCCACTTGGATTCAACCATCCAGAACTTATGGAAGAGCAATTCAGTGATGAGATTTTGAAGGTATCCAGAAATAAAATTGCAAACTCTGATTTATACACAACCGAATTAGCAGAGTTTGTTGAAGCGTTTGGTTCAAAGGTAACTCCAGAAGATTATCCTCACCATTTTTGGGTTTCTGGCGGTGCTCTTGCAGTTGAAAACGCTTTAAAAACAGCGTTTGATTGGAAGGCAAGAAAACTTGGAAGGACAAATTTCCTTGATGACGTCAATGATTTAGTTGTTCTACATTTTAATCAAGCTTTCCATGGTCGCTCTGGATATACCATGAGTTTAACCAACACATTGCCAGATAAAATTGGTCTATATCCAAAGTTTAACTGGCCGCGAGTATCGAATCCATTTTGCGAATTTGATAATGATGGGAATGTAATTAACGATATTGAATCTGCAGAGGCAAAAACTTACGAAGAAATAGAACGTGCATTTGCTGAACACTCAAATCGAATTGCAGCAATAGTAATCGAACCAATGCAGGGCGAAGGTGGGGACAACCACTTCCGTGACGAATTCCTTGAAAAACTAAGGCAATTTGCTGATGAAAGAGAAGCACTTCTGATATTCGATGAAGTCCAAACTGGATTTTACGGCTCTGGTAAACCATGGTATTGGCAACACACAACCGTTCGACCAGATATCGTCAGTTTCGGTAAAAAAACACAGACATGTGGCATTTATGCAAACAGAAGAGTAGATGAAATTGTTGACAATGTGTTTAAACTATCAAGTCGTATTAATTCAACTTGGGGTGGCAATTTAGTTGATATGGTTCGCTGCACTCAATTTATCAAGATTATTGAACGGGATAACATTGCTGAACTTGTAACAAAAGTTGGTGATTATGTTATTGATGGTCTGCGCTCCATCGCTAAGGAAACCGATGTATTTACAAGTGTACGAGGTAAGGGTTCGTTAATTGCGTTTACCATGCCAACCCAAGATCACAGAACAGCAATCCTCAAAGCATTTTGGGATGCAGGAGTCATCGCACTTCCTTGCGGAACAAGGTCTGTTCGCTTCCGTTTACCATTAGTTATGACCATTGAAGATGCGAGCGAATTACTGAACAGGACGCAAGTAGCCGTAAGCAGTTTGGCTTCTGCGGTGTAAAATTGCAAAGTGCTGCAGCAATAAGTGAGCACCTTGATACCCGTACTGCGGCAATAGAAGTTGCCGCATTGTTAGAAAATACACTATCAAGCAATGTCGATTTAGTTATTGTCTTTGCAAGTTTTCATCACCGCGAAACTCTTTCAGAGGCAATCAAGGATATACGCCAAACACTTTCTCCTCAAACCATCATTGGTTTGACAACAGAGTCCGTTGTTGGATGTGATTTGGAACTAGAGGGGGTGTCTGGTCTTTCTGCAATAGCATTTTGTTTACCTGGAGTAACTGTAACACCTTGGACAACGACTCCAGAAGAACCAATACCAATTTCGAAACCTGAAAAGATTCCCGATTGGATTGGGCTCCAAGACGATTCTAGAGGGGCGTTTCTATTCGCTGACCCATTTTCAACACCAATCACACGTCTCTTGCCTGCGCTTGTTAACTGCAGAGGAGAAAACAATCCACTTCCTATTTTCGGCGGCATGGCATCTGGTGCATCTCAAGCAAGATATAACCGACTTTTTTTGAACGATCAAGCACTTAGGAGCGGGGGAGTTGGAATTACACTTTCAGGACCAATTAAATTGGATTGTGTACTAAGTCAGGGCTGCAGACCTATAGGGGAGCATTTTAGAGTAACCAAAGTTGATAGGAATGTTGTTCTTGAATTAGGCGGAAAACCTGCTCTTGAAGTTCTTAAGGACTTAGCAATGCACGCAAGCGTTGATGAACAAGATTTTTTGCAAGGGGGGCTCTTGTTAGGAAGTGTGATTGACGAGAATCGTTCGCACTTTGGAAGAGGAGATTTTTTGGTTCGCTCGGTGTTAGGTATAGATAGAAAACGCAAAGGCATTGCAGCAGGAGAATTTTATCGGTTAGGAAAAACGGTTAAATTTCATATCCGTGATCCGCAAACTGCTGCTGAGGACCTACAACTTTTACTAGATGCTCAACAACTGGATTCTCAACCATTCGCAGGGCTGCTTGTAACTTGTAATGGTCGTGGAAGGAGTTTGTTCCACGAAGAAGACCACGACTTGAATATTATTCGTCAACGAATTGGTGAAGTGCCAATTGCGGGATTTTTTGCTGCAGGAGAAATTGGACCTATTGGGGGTCGTTCTTTTTTACATGGTCACTCAACATGTTTAACTTTGTTCCGACAAGAACCGTGAAGACAACTACTCAATTGAATTCAGTTTTAAGTACTCGTCTTCTTTTACAATAGTTATCTTTTTGAATTTGTAATCTCTTGCCACATGTTGTCTTAGTGAGATTATTGTAAAACTACCATCTTCAATAGTTGAAACATCACTCAAACGGTTACCCTTAATCATTCTCTGTAGCGTTTTTGCCAAATCCCTTCGGTTGTTTTCAAAGAATGATTGAAATTCAGAATATCCATTTTCACGTGTCTCAAAATAGTATTTTGCATCTTCGCTTAAAACTTGATTATGCAATAAATCCCAGTCCCTATCTTTGAGGCAAGTTAACAATTGTGTGAGAAGATGTTCTGGCAATACGGCTCGAAGTGTGATAACACCCGTAAGTTCATCTACTTCATGCATCTTTATCGAGTCCAAATATTTTTGAACTTCTGGTGTGTTTGAGCCACCGATGGGTGCGTATCTAACAACGGTACCATCATCTAGAGTAACCTCATTATCTACACTATTATTCAAAGAATAGTGCCAGGCGGGTCTGGTACGGTACTCAACCTTTTGAGTTTGGCAACCAGTTCCTAACAAGCAAACAATTAGGATTAATCGCCAAGGAGACATTAGTGTCCAACTACAGTTGGTCCTGCTTCAAGGTCGAACAAAAAAGGCGCAACCCAAAGTTGGCTAGTTCCTGTTTCTCTCTTACTCGTCCACATAAGGGTGTCGCCCTTGGCGTTGAATACAGGTAGTCCATCAAAACCATCGGCGTGTGTAATTCGACGCTTACGAACTCCATACCTAGTAGTTCCGTCGGTGTTGCCACTATCTGCATCGCAAACAAAGAGTTCATAGTTACGGTGGCTTACTTGGCTTGTTGCGTAGATAAGGAATCGATTATTTGGGTGCCAAAAAGGTCCCCAGTTTACATGTTCATTGTCAGTGAGTTGGTACTCTTTTTCTATACCTACGATTGAACCATCATCATCAAACTTAAGTTCTGCAACGTAAAGTTGAAGCAAATCATTTCCTCGTCTGTCCGAACGATAGACAATTCTTTTTCCATCAGGCGAGAAGAAGGGTCCACCGTCATATCCCGTGTCCCCAACAACAAGACGGTGGGTGCCACTTTCCAAATCAGTGATGTAAATGTCACCCGAACCAGAAGCAAGAGAACAGTAAACTAAATGCCTAGCATCTGGGCTCCAAGAACCCTCGGCGAGGTAGTACTCGTCATCTGTAACCAACTCAGCAACCTCTCCTGTATCAAGATTATGGGAGACAATATTCATTTTTGGAGGAAATGCCCACCTATATCGTCCCGAGCCCCTTTGGTATCCGGGAATGTCTCCATCAACAAGAGGTGTCGTAGTCGTTGCATACAAGACCAAGGACTCGTCTTCTGGATGGAACCACCCACAAGTATTCGCAGATCCCTCATTATTTAGGCGAATGATATTTTCCAATCCACTTATTTTGCTATTCTCATCGAAGGTCAAGTCGCCAAGATACATTCCGTAATCGTCATCGGGCTCTTGCCCAGGTTCTGGATGCTCGATTGCTTGAAAAATAACTCGTTTACAAGCAGGGTCAAAATACGATTCACCCGCTTTTAGGAAGACATCTGGGTTTGTTAGAAGAACAGGTTTTCCGATTTTTCCCGCTTCATCTGGATGAAGGGGGGATGATTGCCCTACAAGTAACGAAAGCAATAGTGTCATACAATAATTCATTGAGTAATTCCTTTTGAGTGAACAAACTGTACATCATACGCCTCCTGAACACTTTCCGCACGAAGTTCCGGTTCTTTATCACGATGATTGGCTTGTAGTTTTAGACAAACCATCGGGCTTGTTGAGTGTCAAGGGGATTGGTATAGACAAAATCGATTGCCTCGCTGTTCGTGTTGCCTCTGCAATCGAGGGGGCTAGGATCGTACATCGATTAGACATGGATACTTCGGGTGTTATTGTGATGGCAAAGAACGCAGATATACACCGTGAACTTAGCCGCCAATTTCAAGACCGAGAGGTTAAAAAAACATACATCGCAGTCGTCAGCGGAGAAGTTGGCGAAGAATCTGGCTTGATAGATTTGCCTATTCGTAAAGATTTGGACAATCCACCACGACAGTGTGTAGATTTTGAACGCGGTAAGCCCTCTCAAACAACCTGGAGAGTTCTAGAAAGACATCGTGAGAGAACTCGGTTAGAACTCAAGCCAATTACTGGCCGGTCTCATCAACTTCGAATTCATCTGCGTGAAATCGGTCACCCAATTTTAGGTGATGATTTGTATGCAAGTAGGTCTGAGCAACAAATGGTATCAAGGTTGCAGTTGCACTCACAGAATCTTGAGTTAGTTCATCCAGTTTCTAAATTGAAAATAGAATTTACAGCAGAGTGTCCATTTTAAAAAAGGCATGGAATGATCCATGCCTTTTTTAAAAATAATTGTCGATTGTTATCCGCTTGTTCCAGTTGGTTCTGGCTCTGGTTCTTCGGTTTTCTTTTCATTAGTAACACTAAAGAAAAGATGTTCATCGCCATCTTTGTAATCAATATCAATGTGATCACCAGAGGAGTAATCTCCGCTTAGAAGTGCTTCAGCAAGCGGGTCTTCGATAAATGTACCAAGTGCTCTACGAAGAGGTCTAGCGCCAAAGTCAGGGTTGTATCCTTTTTCTATGAGGAAATCCTTGGCACCCTGTTCAAGTTTCATAGTAAGTCCCTTATCCTCTAAGCGGGATACGATTTTTGCAAGTTCAATATCAATGATTGAGTAAAGGTCTTCTTTTGTGAGCGGTTGGAAAACGACAATATCGTCAAGTCGGTTGATAAACTCTGGTCGGAAGAATTTTTCTGTTTCTGTTAGAAGTTGTTTCTTCAGTTTATCGTAGTCCATTACTTCTTCACGTTTACCAAATCCAAACGACTGTCCACCCTTAATAAGGTCAGAACCGATGTTGGAAGTCAAGATAATGATAGTATTTCTAAAGTCCACGTGGCGACCAAAGGAATCAGTAAGGCGTCCTTCTTCCATAATTTGTAACAACATATTAAACACGTCGCCATGAGCCTTTTCTACTTCATCGAAAAGTACAACAGCGTATGGCTTGCGTCGGATTTTTTCTGTTATTTGACCACCTTCTTCGTAGCCAACATATCCGGGAGGAGCACCAACTAAACGTGAGACAGTATGCTTCTCCATGTACTCTGACATATCAAGGTGTACGAGCGAGTCAGCATCACCAAACATAAATTCAGCAAGAGCTTTTGCAAGAAGCGTCTTTCCAACTCCAGTAGGCCCAAGGAACAAGAATGAGCCCATTGGACGATTAGGATCTTTAAGACCACTTCGTGACTTTCGAATCGCTTTTGCAATTTGTGTAATTCCGTCATGTTGACTAATTACAGTTTTGTGTAACTCATCTTCTAACTGCAAGAGACGTTGTGATTCCGCTTCTTCTAGACGAGTTAGTGGCACACCAGTCATGCTTGAGACAACCTCAGCGATTGTGTTCTCATCTACTTCAGCGGTGATTTCGTTCATCTGTTCACGCCACTCTTTTTGAAGTTCGTCTTTCTTTGAACGAAGTTTTTCGGCTTCGTCTCGCAGTGATGCAGCAGCTTCGTAATCCGCGCCTTTGACGGCTTCATCCTTTTTGACTTTAAGCAACTCAAGTTGCTCTTCGTAGTCAGCCATTGACGGGGGTTTCGTCATGGATTTTAATCGGACACGTGCACCAGCTTCATCGATTACATCTATCGATTTATCTGGCTGGACACGGTCGGAAATGTACCGATTTGATAGTTCTACGGATGCTAAGATTGCTTCATCTGTGTATTGGACACGGTGGTGCTTTTCGTACCGTTCCTTAAGACCCTTAAGGATTTCGATTGTGTCTTCTTTGCTAGGTGGGTTTACAACGATAGACTGAAATCGACGCTCTAGCGCGTTATCTTTTTCGATGTATTTTCGATATTCGTCGAATGTAGTTGCACCAATGCACTGTATTTCTCCACGAGAAAGCGCGGGTTTAAGAACGTTCGATGCATCAATAGCACCTTCTGCTCCACCTGCACCGACGAGAGTGTGTAGTTCATCGATGAATAGTAGAATATTTTTAGCACGTTTAACTTCATTCATTACGGCTTTAATTCGTTCTTCAAACTGCCCGCGGTATTTTGTGCCAGCAACCATCATTGCTAAATCGAGCACGATAACGCGTCGACCGTGAAGCAAGTCAGGAACTTCATTCACAACTATTCGTTGAGCAAGTCCTTCTATAATTGCGGTCTTACCGACGCCTGCTTCACCGATTAGGACGGGGTTATTTTTCGTACGTCGACAAAGAATTTGTACGAGTCGTTCGATCTCTTCGTGTCTGCCAATTACAGGATCGAGTTCTTCTTTTTTTGCGAGTTCAGTAAGGTCTCTACCAAAACTGTCAAGAGCGGGGGTCTTACTTTTGCCTCGGCGAGGAGCTGGGCTTGGCGCTTCACCGTGTGGTTCCATGCCTTCGTCGTCTATTTCTTCAACTTGGTTAACACCAGCACCCAATAGGTTTAGGACCTCTTCGCGAACATCTTCTAGTTTTAAACCAAGATTCATCAAAACTTGTGCTGCAACACCATCTTGCTCTCGGAGCAAGCCAAGAAGAAGGTGTTCAGTTCCGACGTAATTGTGGTTCAATGATCTGGCTTCTTCGATTGCGTACTCGATAACTTTTTTGGCACGCGGGGTTTGCGGAAGTTTGCCCATTGTGACCATATCTGGTCCACTTTTTACAAGTTTTTCCACTTCAAGCCGGACTTTACGAAGATCAATTTCAAGATGCTTTAAGACATTTGCACCAACTCCTGAACCTTCTTTTACAAGACCGAGCAGTATGTGCTCAGTTCCGATGTATTCGTGGTTAAAGCGTTGTGCCTCTTGATTTGCAAGAGCCATGACTTTTCTAGCGCGATCTGTTAGACGTTCAAACATAGTTCAATTCTCCAGTCCTGCATGATATGCGGGATAAGCTTCCGGAGGGCATAAAAACGACCCTCACTATAGAACAATCGGTGCAAGTCCCATTCCATTTTAGAACTTCTTTAGATTATGTAAAAAAAGGCTAGTTAACCCAAAAATCGTAGCCCGTATTAGGCATATTCGTCTGTTTTGACAATACCACTATGAAGATGTGCCAAACTGGCACTATCTTTAAGGTGCCCGCAGAATTAGCAATATTTTGTGTTGCAAAGGGTAGTGGAACTATTCAATATGGCCACCACGTAATCGTACTACAACATCTCCACGATCAGCAATTTCTGTATTGTGGGTCACCATAACAATCGTAAGTCCATCGTGATGTAACTCACTGAGAACATCAAGGATGCCGCTTCCTGTTTCCTCATCAAGGTTCCCAGTCGGCTCGTCTGCAAGCAATACAGACGGTCTATTGACAAGCGCTCGTGCGATTGCAACTCTTTGCCTTTCTCCTCCCGAAAGTTCACGTGGCCTGTGAGTTAGACGATGACTTAATCCAAACCGTTCTAGCAAATTTTCAGCATGATTTTTTGCTTCACTCTTTGAAATACCTTCCCCATTAATCATGGTCGGTAGAACAGTATTTTCAAGTACGTTCAGTTCCGGAAGAAGATGATAAAACTGAAAGACGAAACCGACATCGTTATTTCTATATTGGTTTAGTTGTCTGTTTGATTTTTCCCAAACTGAGTCACCTTTGAACAAAACTACTCCACCATTTTGATCTGGTCGATCAAGACCACCAAGAAGATGTAGAAGAGTTGATTTGCCAGAACCACTTGAACCCAAAATAGTAGTCCACTCTGAAGAGAGTATTTTTAAAGAAGCGTCGTGTAACACTGGAACATTTGATACACCAAGTTTGTATGTTTTTTTAAGGTTGACTCCTTCAAGAATTGGCAAGTGTAAATCATTCATGACGCAACGCCTTTACAGGGTCAGTGTCTGCGGCTTTAGCAGCAGGAATCAATGCGCCTAACAAGCAAAAGAGGATTGCACCACAAACGGTAAACAGGCTAGAGTTCCAATCTACCTCGTTAGGTATAAACGAGAAGTAGTAAACTGACGCATCCCAAACTACTAGCCCACCTATATGTCGTACGAATAATACTAAACTGCCAATACCTCCTAATGTAATAAAACTTATTGACCCCAAAACAAGAGGAAGCATTTGACCAAGACGACTTTTTAGGATTGTATAAATGAAAACTATCCCTGCTAACGCAAAACATGAAACCGCAATCCAAATGGGTGGGTTACCCATCGCTTCATGAATAGCGTTGATATTTTTTGTAATTAACCAACCAACAAATAGACCCAGTAGCGAACCCGCTATTCCGATGACGGTGCTGTACTGTAGAAATATCCAAACAATACCTGCTCGTGAAGCACCAATTGAACGCAATATTCCAATATCTCTGGTTTTTTCAAATACGATTGACCAAAAAATTGAGAGAATCAAAGCAGCAACTACGAAGTACACAATTGAAAACAAAGTTCGCATTAACTCGCGTTCTTTTTCAATAGCCCCAGTATAACTTGCTTGTTGTTCCTCCCAAGTATTGATGCTTAACCCCGGACTGTGTCTTGAAGGCGGGAAGACGAGTGAACCATCTGGGATGCTATCAACAAAACTATCGTAGATTGAATTAACAACATCTCGAAGTTCGTTTGCGTCTATTCCAGTTGAACCACGGATTAAAATGCTTGTTGTTCTTTCGGGATCAATCCCTATTACTTCTGTAGGGTCGTCAAGGTCGACAATTTCAGCAGCGTCCAAATGGAGTAATGATTGAGCGACACCAATCGGTACAAAGATACGTGACTCATCAATCAAAAATACACCCGACTGAAATTCATTTAGAAAAGGCATGATGATTGATTCTGGGTCAATAATCCCACCTTCAGAATCAATTGGTAACATTGTTAATGTTCCCTCAAACCGAGGCATCCACCAGTAATCATTTCTATTTACTTTATATGTACCGTCACGTTGTCTGTCGTTTCCATCAGAAACATGAAGCCCCAAGACAATCCCCGGTTTTCCATTTCTTAAAAGAGTAAGACCTTGAGCATGCACCGTATCTGGTTCCACTAGACGAGGATCGAATGAGATTATTGTTTCCCATTGCTCATCAGATACAAGATCAAGAATGTCGTTCCACAGATTTGATTTAGAAAAATTGAGCGAGTTAGACGCCTTATTCACTACATCTACAAACTCATTCCACTTTGCAGCATCCATAATCTGCTTGATAGCATTTTCATTATTTGTGATGGCATCAAGCAAAAGCCAATCACGTTGGTTATCAGTTGGAGAATTCCAATGTAATGATTCCTCGAAATCAGTTACTTTTGCAAATGACTCGGGTTCAATTCCCCAAACCTGTACGGTTTCACTCTGCTTTGAGTTTGCATTTGGATATGGCATTTGTAACAAGCCCCATCCATCAACAACTGGTGTTGCAGCAATGACTCGACCATCTTCCTCGAGTTGTTCTGTTAACTGCTTATAGTGTGGAATGCCCGAAATGCCATTTGAGATAACAACATCTCCCATGAGAGTTCTACCCGATGACTGAACCATATCAAGGAAGCCGGTCATAACTGAGACAACAACGATAACCAATGCAACGCAAAGAGCAACAGCAGCAACAGCTATTAGTGGGATTACCCGACTAGTCAAATACCTAGATGTTAGAAGTGTTTGGTACAAGAATTAACCATCGTACTAAGTTGACACAGAAGCGTACTTATTTAATAGGGAATTTGGACAACCAATGTCACTAACTATCACCTCACCTAGAAACCGCTGAGCATTTTCATTGAAAAACCCTTTTTTTGTGCCTACAAATGAAATTGTCATAGAGGCCTTGATACAACAACCTAGTGGTTCACCAGAATCGCAATCTAACCCAGACGGTATATCAAGGGCAACGCAAGGAGCACTATTTTTATTAACCGATTCGATAACTCCCGCGTATTTCCCATCAATATTTCTGTCGAGTCCAGTTCCAAAAATGGCATCGATAATGATGGTTGGGTCTGTTGGTAACATTCCTTCCCATTCCACAAGTTTGATACCCATTTCTCTACAAATTTTTGAATTCAGAACTGCATCTTCAGATTTTGGCTTGCTAATTTCCACAATAGTGACGGCGCATTCTCTGTTTGTTAGATGCCTTGCTAGGGCATAACCATCACCACCATTGTTACCGCTGCCGCAAAGAATGACTATATTTGTCCATAGCGTTGCATTTGTGGAATTCACAATAATTTCAGCAGCTCCTCTTGCAGCATTTTCCATAAGAACTATGCTCGGAATTTGATATTCATTAACAGAATCCATGTCAATATCTCTTAGTGCTTCCCTAGAAAAAACGAGAGTTTGATTGTTTAACTTGCCTAGAGTCATTTGGTGCATGATAACTTAGTTAAAATATCATCTCATGCCAATTATTGAAATCATTTCTTTGGTTTTGGGTGTACTAGTAACCACCTCTGTTTGTTTGTGGGTCGGGCTTGGGTTCCGGCTCTGGATTATGAACAAATCAAAACCGGTTATTCGCGAAGGGTTATCCCTGCCAAATCCCGAGGGTGAAGAAGTGAGCGTAATCGTTCCAGTTCACAACGAGGAAAGAGTGATTGGTCGTTGTGCAACCTCACTACGAAACCAAACGCACAAGAAAATGCAAATTATTTTTGTGCTTGACCGCTGTGTTGATAGAACTAAAGAAATACTTCAAAAACACGCCGAAGAGGATGAACGAATTTGTATCATCGAGAACGATAGTTGCCCCGACGATTGGGCAGGAAAATGCAACGCGGCAAGAAGGGGAGTTGAGCGGGCAACAGGTGATTGGTTACTTTTTACTGACGCTGATACCGAGTTCGATTGCGAGTTGGTTAGGTGTTCCGTTGCCTCAGCCATAAAACGCGAGGCATCATTGTTGAGTTTGCTAAGTTCATTAACAATTGATAAGAATTTTGAACGAGTTGTCCAACCTATAGCAAGCACCTTTTTAGTAAGGCAGTTTCCAGTAGACAGGATTAATAGGGAACACAGGCCAAGACCATTTGCAAACGGCCAATTTCTTCTATTCACAAGAGAGGCCTATGATGAAATTGGCGGGCACGATGCAGTTAAAGAACATTTACTTGAGGACTTCGCGTTTGCAAGATGTATATCGTTTAATGGCGCAGGTAAAGTGCAGGTGCTGTTTGCCGATGGAATGCTTAAGTGCTCGATGTATCCTACATTTACAGCATTTCAATCTGGCTGGAAAAGAATTTATATTGAGGCAGCAACAAGGAGCGTAAAACGTCTCAAACAGAGTGCAATACTTGCAATTGTTGCTGGAATCATTCTCCCACTTGCTGGAATTGCTGGTGTCTTGATTGGCCAACACACATCCCCAACACTTTTTTGGATGTCAGTTACATCTTTAATTACAGCCGCTCTGGTTATTGGTTGGCTGTATCGAATTAATAATGCACCAGTTATGTATGGAGTTTTTGCTCCGCTTGGAGCGGTTGTAGTTGCAAAAATGTTTATCGAGTCCGTTCGAATGTTGAAAAACAGAACGCCTATTTGCTGGGGTGGAAAAGAATATATTTTGGAACCAAGAAAATAATGAAAATACTACTTACAAATGATGATGGCATAAGGGCTCCGGGTATTATTGCTCTTCATAGAGCATTGCAAGGGATAGGAGAACTTGTTGTGATTGCTCCCGAAACTGTGCAATCAGCAACGAGTCATGGAATCACTTATACAACCCCACTAATGACTCAAAAAGTAGACGTCACTGAATATATGTCAGGCATTGCAGTTGACGGCAGACCAGCAGATTGTGTAAAACTTGCAATGAGAGCACTGTGGGAAGAGCAGTTCGGAGAGGGGACAAAACCAGACCTCACAATTAGTGGTATGAACAGCGGTTCTAATGTTGGTATTAACATTATTTATTCTGGAACTGTAGCCGCCGCCATTGAATCCGCCTTTCTTGGTGTTCCGTCTCTCGCGGTGAGTTTACATTTAGATAATCGAGAACACACCTGCTATGACAGAGCTGCTGTAATCGCTAGAAGTGTTATAGATAAAGTGCTAAAAAACAAACTAGAACCTCACAATGTAATAAATATAAACGTGCCCGTTTGTGAGTCAAACGACAGGCCTATGCCGGAAATCAAAGTAGTTGACATGAACGCATCAGGAGATCTTGGATATTACGATAAACGTCTAGCTCCAGACGGACGGACATATTACTGGGCAGCAGGAGATGGTATGGCTTTTGCGCACACTGCCAAGGGGAGTGATGTGGAAGCACTAAAACTCGGCTATGCAACAGTAACACCGCTGGATTATGTGTTAACCCACACGAGTCAGATGGAACTTTGGAGAAGTAATTTAGTTACTTAGTTAACAACTCAATTAAACAATAATTGAATAGTGATTCTAATTGTTTCATCGCCAACTAGCGCATCAACTTGTTCTCCAGATGCGCGCCAACGGTAGAGCGAGTTCTCAATAGTTCGATTCAATGATGCGCTTCCTGTTCTGATTATGAAGTTAACGTTCAATGGTTTTCCTGTCTTGTCTATAAACAACTCCACTAACACATTGCTTGGTGTACTAACAGCAAGTTGGCTTGAAAGAAATTTTATCACTTTTGGCTTAAGTGAAATCCCATGTGCAGCAAGTGGCTTGCCTAATTTTAAATCATCAACGGCAACTTTGATTAACGAAGTTGCTTGAGAGTCAAGGTCATCCTGATAGTGCACTTCCTCCGTTAACGGTTCGGGTATTTCTGGCACAAGTTGAGTTTCTGTTACCTCAATTTGTTCGATTTGGCTTTGGGGTAATTGATTGGAAGGAAAGGTAACCCTAAGTTGTGCGAGATTCTTTAAAAACTGTGAGGCAATTTGTGACACGGGGTTGGCAACTTTTTTCATGCTATCTAAAGCGTTTTTAAAAACCAATACTTCAGATCGCATCTCGGCTTGTTCAACTTCAGAGTGCCTCGCAAGTTGTTCTTCATACGTGTCATATCCAATCCATGTTAGAGTTGAAACACTGGATTCATCAATGCCGAGTTCTACTTCTTGTTTATCTAACGTGGGTTTTTCAAGAAGAATGGTGTTGGGATTTGGAGCAAGAATTGATGATGTACTCTTTGAGTAAACAATTGGAACCACAATCAAATGTAAACCAACGGAAAAGATAAGAGCAACAAAAAGAACTATGTTTTCACGGATCATCATTGATTGGCTCCTCTTCGTTGGGTGCTCCAACCAAGAAAATTTCAAGCCCGTGGTTGCGTAGTTGATCCCAAGTTCCAGTGAGAATTGGACCTCTATCGGTATCAGATTCTCCGTCTTCTACAACAAGATATATTGCCGATTCCGGAGTTTCTATAGTTTTTTCAATCACCTTCTGAGCAACTTCGCTAAGTTGTACAATCTCTTTTCCAACATATATTTTCCCATCGACTGCAATGGTGATAGAAATACTCTGCCTTGGCTCAGCAGCCGTGCCAGAAACATACGACTCTAGCGGGACTGGTAACACCTCTGCTCTCACCATTAGGACCATTGCATAAACGAAAAAAGTAAGCAGGAGAAAAACCACATCGATGAGAGGCATCATCTCGACGCGGGTTTCATAATCAGTGCGACGAATAGGTCGCATGATGTCAAGAACCTATAAGTAAAAGTGCTGTTGTTGTGTCTTCAATAAACTCAAAAACTTGGTCAAGACCAGTTGCTAGCATCGTAGACCAAATTCCATCAGAAATATTACAAATTACCATTCTCTTATCTTTAGCTTTTAATAATTTGTGTATCTCGATAAGTGCGCCGAGGTTCGAAGAGTTTAGTACGGATACATTTTGCAAATCAACAATGACGTTTGGAAAAGCGCCATCATCACTTCGCAATCTTGTCATTAGGGTATCTGTGTCTTCCGAGAAGTATGGTTCATCTAGAAGTTCTAAAATAAGTATATTGTCGTCCCACTGGTTTAATGTCATGTCACAGAGGATACCGTATCTTCGACACCTTCGACTTTCGCCGCTGCAATTAATCTATCACCATCTTTGAGATTCACAACCCTTACCCCCTTGGTGTTTCTACCAATGGTCCTAATATCGCTTGCCGAGATGCGCACAAGCATTCCATTAGCAGTGATAAACATTAAGCTATCACTATCACGCACAGCACGAATATCTGTAACAAGACCGTTTCGGTCGCCAGTTTTAATATCGCGTCGCCCCTTACCGCCTCTTGATTGTGCTCTTGTGGAGCCGTCTTCGCTATGTACAAGATAATCAATCATAGGGGTTCGTTTGCCATAACCATTTTGGGTCATAGTCATTAAATCAGCGTCGTCTTCAGCCAGCACACAACCAACAACTCGGTCACCCTTTGCAAGAGAAATGCCTCTAACGCCGGCAGCGGTTCGACCCATTAACCGAGCATCTGTCTCGAGAAATCTAATCGACATGCCAGAAGAAGTTCCAAGAAGAACATGGCTTTCGCCTTGTGTCTTTATAACGTCAACAAGTGAATCGCCTTCGTTCAACTTAATTGCGTGAATGCCACCACGGTTTACATTTCGGTATTCAGAAACGGCAGTTCGTTTCACTCGGCCAAGAGAAGTTGCAAAAACAAGGTTATCTTGGCAAGTTTCAAAGTCCTTGATGTTTCTAAATGTGACAATGTTCTCACCATCTTTGAGTTGAAGAAGATTTACAATAGCACGTCCACGGCTAGTTCTTGTTGCCTCAGGTATTTGATAAACTTTGAGTTGGAACACTCGTCCCGTGTCAGTGAAACACAGTAAATCGTCATGTGTAGAAGCAACAAAGATGTGCTCTATGAAATCGCCATCTTTTGTCTCACCACCCTTTATTCCACGTCCACCACGACCCTGTTCACGGAATGTGTCTGTTGGTAACCGCTTGACATAACCGTGGTGGGAGATTGTGACACATACATCGTGCTCTGGAATCAATGCGCCATAATCAAAGTCGTCGTCTTCTCCGTCGACAAATCCTGTGAGCCTATCGGTCGAGAATTTTTCTTTTAGTTCGATGCAATCTTCTCGAATAATGTCGAGAATTCGTTGTTCATCAGAGAGAATCGCTTCATAGTCGTCAATCTTCTCAAGAAGGTCTGCGTATTCGCTTGTAAGTTTTTCTATTTCTAGACCGACTAGTTGAATAAGTCGAAGGGCGCCAATTGCGTCCGCTTGTAATCTTGAAAGTGAAACACCATCTTTTGCTTTTTCAATTAAACGCTTTGCGATGAATTTTGAGTATTCGTGGTTCTCGGGAACACAAAACTCTCTAACCATCAATTTTTCGATTGCCTCTTCTCGAGTTCGGCTAGCGCGTATGAGCGAGATAACTTCATCTATATCGCAGACAGCGTAAATTAATCCTTCAAGGCGGTGAGCAGCTTTTGACGCTTCGCGTAGAAGGTGTTCGGTTCTCCTGCGAATGACGGTTCTTCGGTGATTTACCCAACAATCAATAAGACCTCGAAGGCCGAGTGTTTGTGGGCGTCCATTTACAAGAGCAATGTTAATGACCGAAACGGTGGATTGAAGAGGAGTGTATTTATATAGTTGTCTCTCGACAACGTCTGGGTCGGCGCCTCGTTTTAAGTAGACAACTATTCTTGTACGCCATTTTTTCCCAGAAAAGTTTTTAATGTCTGAAATGTCAGCGATGCGACCCGTCTTTGCACAGTCAACAATTTTTTCTATCAAATTATTTTGTACGAGTTGGTATGGAATTTCATCAATAACAATTGCTTCGCGCTTTCCAATTGTTTCGTGATGAACTCTTCCGCGCACCCGCAACTTACCGCGGCCAGTCGAATACGCTTCAGCAAGTCCCTGTTTTCCAACGACAAGTCCACCGGTTGGAAAGTCGGGACCCGGAACAATTTCTAACAACTCTGCTAAATCCAATTCTGGATTATCAATTGTCGCAACGATTGCGTCACAAATCTCACCAACATTATGTGGTGGCATTGAACAGGACATACCAACTGCGATACCACTTGAGCCATTTACAAGTAAGTTCGGGAAGCGACCAGGAAGTACGGTTGGTTCTTGCCTTGTTTCGTCGTAGTTTGGTTTGAAATCAACGGTATCGAGTTTGATGTCATCAAGCATCGCAACTGCTGCTTGGGTCATTCGTGCTTCCGTGTACCGCATAGCAGCAGGTGGGTCACCATCGATTGAGCCAAAGTTACCTTGCTTATCAACGAGCATTACCCTCATCTTCCAGTTCTGTCCCATATTCACTAAAGTTGGGTAAATAACGGACTCACCGTGAGGGTGGTAGTTGCCCGAGGTATCACCAGCAATTTTTGCACACTTTCTGTGCTTTCTTCCCGGTGAAAGATTAAGGTCGTGCATTGCAACAAGAATTCTTCGTTGCGAGGGTTTAAGACCATCACGGACGTCAGGAAGAGCACGATCCATGATAGTTGACATAGCGTATGTTAAGTAACTGTCATGTAATTCACGTTCGATTAGTTGGTCAACAACATTACCAATGTTGCTAAACGCTTCATCGTTTTGCGCTTCGGGATTCTTATCTGGTGTCTCGCTCATGGTGCCTTTTCGGGAACAAGTATTGTACCAGATTGCACTACCAAATTGCTAATTTGAATGGTTCTAGGAAGCCGTCTTTAGGAGCAATAAATACTCACTATTCCCGCTCCCTTTTTTGCTTGATTTTTTCCCCTTTATTGGAGATAGCGTCTCCCCAATTATCTCAATAGACAATTCATGACAGAGCAATTTAACACGAGATATTACGCGTGAAACAGCATCTTCTGAAAGCCCACCACCAACGGATTCCAAGGCCTTTTCTTCTTTTGTTAGTTCGTAGTGAGGTTTAACCAACGTAATAATATGACCGTTTCTAGCCCACTTTTTCCCAACAGGTAGAGCAAGTTTTTGAGGTGTCCAACCAAGGTCAATAACTACAAGATCTACTTCTTCTGGTGGTTCAAAATGAAGAGCATTCGTTCTCTCTAATGTAGTTACTCGTTCATCGCTTCGCAATTTCCAAGCGAATGTTCCGTATCCAGTATCAACTGAATATATTTTTGAAGCACCTCGTTGCAATAAGCAATCTGTAAACCCTCCTACATTGCAACCAAGGTCAGCACACGTCAATCCAGTGACTTCAAATTTGAATTTAGAAAGTGCGTGTTCCAGTTTTAAGCCAGCGCGGGAAACAAAACTTGGTTCATTCATTTGCAACGCCGACTAGAGCAACTCCTGCTTTGTTTGCTGATTCTATTACTGATGGTGCGTCAAGTAGGATTACTCTTCCAGTACCGACTGCAATGCAGTTACAGCCCGCTTTTGAAACTTGCTCGATGGTTCTTGTTCCAATTGAAGGAACATCTGCGCGCATATCATGATCTTTTGCGGCTGTCTTGAGTAAAATCCAACCACTTTTTTTACATAATGACCCCGCACGTTCGATAAGTGCAGCGGTTCCTTCTATTGCTTCAACCGCTAAAACATCCCCGTCACGAACTGCGATGGACTGTCCAATATGAAGTGATGCACTTTGGGTAAGTAAAGGCCAACCAAAATCAATATCTTCATATTGTTTTGGCTTGGGAATCACATTACCAAGGACGCCACTTCCTGCAAGGTGGTTTTGGATGTGTGTAGTTGAATCGATTAGGGTGACTCCTGATTTTTCCAGTTCATTTGCAATTGCAGTTAGAACTGTAGCATCCCTGCGGTCATGACGCAGAGTTCTATACCAAAGAAGGAGACCTGTGAGGTCTGGCATCAGCCTAATTACACCAAAAGGATCGTGCATTACTGTTTTGCCGACCCCGCCGACCATCACAGCATCACTAGCACCCCATCTTTTTAGAAGCCGAACCCATCTTCCAACACGAGCCATGCCCGCGGTAGAGAAAGTATCGCAAACAGCAGGCAGTTCAGGGACATATTGATTTTTAAGACCTACGCAACAAACGTGGTAACCAGCCTCCCTTGCGCCTTCTGCAGCAAGTACTGGCAAAATACCGTTTCCTGCAATCATTCCCAATATTGGCTTTTCACTTGTCATTTTCTGCATTATACCTGAGCCAGGCACAAAACGACCCGCGGGATTGTTTTCGGGTTTGGGCACAATAAACGACCCGCGGGATTGTTTTTTTGTATGGAAAAATGCTAAGAAATTCAGCCGTGCATCGGCAAAATATCTTTTGGTGATGGTTGATTATTTACACCAGATGTGACGTATTCAAGGACAGCGTCAGGGCATGGGTCAATGAACATTAGTTGCCTAAGGGCGGGGCGCATAAAGTTGCGCTCTATGCCATGCTCTAGCATTTCAAGTAATGGGTCAAAGTATCCATCAACATTGACAATCCCAATTGGTTTTGTGTGGTCACCTATCTGCCTTCCAACCAAGACCTCAAAAAATTCTTCGTAAGTTCCAATTCCTCCGGGAAGAACAATAAATGCATCACCTTTCTGCATCATTAGTGTTCTTCGTTCTTGCATTGTGTCAACAACTATAAGTTCATCACATTTTTCGTTTGCTTGCTCGTGGGAAACTAATTTATGTGTAATAACTCCTACAACATCACCACCATTCTTTGCAGCGATTGTTGCGACTTCTCCCATAAGTCCAATGCACCCACCTCCGTAAACAAGTGTTAGACCTCTAATTGCAAGACCCTTACCGATAATTCTCGCAGCATCATGAAAACATGGCTCAAGGTTTTGTGATGATGCACAGTAAACTGAAACTGATTTCATTTACTACCTCTGGATTTCTTAATTGCTTCAAGAATCTGGTCAGGCGTATAAAAGTCACCGCGAAAATCTTCTTCGCCATCTGGGCCCATAATGATTAGAAGTGGAATTCGAAGTCCACCGACTTCGTTTAGTAGTTCGTTGCCAGATACATTATTACCAGTTAAATCAATCTTAATTGGTGTGACATCATCTGCACTAAATGCTTCAACAACTCGAGAATCGTGCAAAACAGTTGACTCAAGCATTTTGCAATTTAGACACCATTCTGCTGTAAATTCGAGCACTACAACATCACCTTCGTTTAGTTTTTCTGAAAGTATTTCTGGTGTGTAGTATTCCCAGTCAATAGGACCCTTATCAGTTAGACGGAAACCTCCTAGGATTGCAGCAACAATAATAACAAAACCGAGAATAACAAAAAAGATTTTTATAGTTGATGTTTTTGCAATTCTTAAAGTTCTCCAAGCAAGCCAAACACCTGCGCTAGCAACACAAGCCGCAACTATCCAAAGATAAAATCTTGATGGAGGAGCTCCCTCTTGTTGTAAAGCTCCACTTAATCCAACACCTAAGAAGTAAGCCGCCGCGGCAAGCATTAACAATCCCATGACTTGTTTAATGACTTCGCTAGATGCGCCCGCTCTTGGCATCTTTTCAACAAGGTGCGGGAAGGCCGCTAGAATTAAGTATGGAAACGCCATTCCAAATCCAATGGAGCCAAACACGATCAGGGTTGTAATTGCGGACTGTGTTGTTGCCCACGCTGCTGCTGCACCCATAAACGGGGCTGTGCAAGGTGTTGATAGAACCGCTGTCATAATTCCAAACAAGAATGAACCGAACCAAGAGTCGTGTTTTGGATTAACTTTGTAAACAACATTTGGAAGTTGAATCGAAAATAACCCACCCATCCCAACTGCCATAATCCCAATAAAAACCCCAAGTGAAATCGTGAAAGCAGGATATTGAAAAAGTTGGTTAATCGCTGTAAATCCTGCTACTAGTGCAATACCAACACCAAGAAGAATCCAAAGCGACATAACACCAAGCATCATCCAAACGCCGAGGTATAGTGTTTTTCTTCGATTTCCAGCACTAGCGCTTAGCCCCATAATTTTAATTGGAATTACAGGAAGAACACATGGTGTTAAGTTCAACAAAAACCCTCCGCCCATTGCAACTAGTAATAAAAGAAATAATCCAGAAGGGCCGCGCGCGTCGAGAGTGAATTTGATAACACCAAAGGCATCAAACACAATCTTGCTATCACTTGGCGCCTTAATACCTTCGTGAATGTTTGCAAAAACAGAGGCATCAAAATCTTCAAATGTATTTGATGTTTTCAAAGAAGCGCCATCACTCGCTTCAACGATTTCGATTGATGCAGTAATTCCGTATTCATCCCAGCCCCAATCGCCTTCTGATGGTGTTGGTGCGAGACAAGATTTATCGTCACATGCTTGAAAGATGGGCTTAACTGTGAATTGTGCTTTCCCGAGTTCTGCATCGGCTGCAATCGTGACAGGAATAAAGATTACTACATCATCTGAAAAAACACCATAATCAACAGGTGTTCCAGTAAATCCAACTTGTACTACATTGGGCTCTGGCCACTGTGTATATCCTTCATGAAACGTGAGCGGAGAATTGTCTGGGAGTTCAACAACAATCGAGGTTGCA
Source organism: uncultured Isosphaeraceae bacterium (assembly GCA_964558055.1). Taxonomy (GTDB): domain Bacteria; phylum Planctomycetota; class Phycisphaerae; order Phycisphaerales; family SM1A02. The sequence continues at coordinate 32,321 of CAZLCM010000001.1, forward strand.
ATGTAATCTTCTGCGTCTCCCAATATTTCCGGGACTTTAGGTTTGTTGGTGTGTGTGTGATAATGGGCCGAGTGTCTCATTATTACCGCTACTACCGCATCGGTACCAACCACTGCTCTCTCAGGGTTTATTTGTATCGAAACCTCGACTTGATCACGAGAATCGTGGAAATTGCCAGCTTGCCCAAAAACGCACTCGGCAATAAATAGGGAGTAAATGGTAAAAAACAGTGTTTTAATGGAAAACATAGATATATATAGTACGGGCAAGTGGGGTATGGAGTTGCGTTTTTGTGGCAGTGGGAATACCCTGTACCGTTTCCACGCTGCTTGTGTAGGTAGCACAGATTTTTATTAGGAGTGTAGTAATGATTCCTGCTGAATCTTTACAACTTTTTTCAAGTTATGGCTGCTAATTGCAGTCAACCCTTGGCTCTGAGCCGATTCCTTGTGGATGCATTCATCCCAAAGGAGGTTCAGTCGTGATGTAGGCATTTTCCTGCATCATGATTAGTGCGTTTAGCACGAACAACTGTAAAAGGTTGAGCCACGGGTTCGCATAGCGACCCGTTTTTTAATTCAAGATATCCAAACAACCCAATAACTAAACAATCCAACAACTAAACAACACAGAAGGAATACAAAATGAACCGAGAGACATTAGAAATAATTGAAACCATTGCAAAGCAACGCAAGATTGACAAATCAATAATTATTGCTGACCTTGAACAAGCAATGGTGAGTGCTGCACGCAAGCACTTTAATTCACTGGACACAGAAGAGTTCTCTTGCAACATAGATTTGCTTTCCGGAGATATCTGTATTTGGCGACATCTTGATGAGGGTGCAGTGGAAATTCCATTGACTGAACTCGGAAGAATTCCAGCACAAACATTCAAGCAAGTAATGATTCAAAGGTTTAGAGAGGATGAGCGTTCCGGTATTTTTGATGAGTACATTGATAAAGCAGGAGAGTTAACGACTGGCGTTTGTAGCCGATATGAGGGCGGTTCACTCATTATCCAACTAGATAAGGGCGGTCGTGTTGAGGGCTTTATGCCTCGTTCAGAACAAATTCCAGGTGAGCAATTCCGCCCCGGAGATCGAGTTCGCTGTTTAATTCTTGACGTTAGAGATACTGGGAATCAGGTAAAAATTGTTCTTTCAAGAAGCCACCCCGACTTCATCAGGCGTTTATTTGACGCCGAAGTTCCCGAAGTTCAGGAACACGTTATTGAAATCCACGCGATGTCACGAGAACCAGGGTTCAGAACAAAAATTGCAGTAACTTCTAACGACTCCAAAGTTGATCCCGTTGGCGCTTGTGTTGGTGTCCGCGGTAGCCGTATACGAAACATAGTAGAAGAGCTCGGCGGAGAAAAAATAGATATCGTCCGTTGGAACGAATCGAGTCAAGTACTGATATCAAATGCTCTAAAACCGGCTGATGTTGACGAAGTTAGTTTGTGCTTCGAACTTGGTCGCGCAACAATTATTGTTCGTGATGACCAACTATCTCTAGCAATTGGTAGGCGTGGACAAAATGTTCGACTGGCCGCACGTTTGACTGGGTGGGATATTGATATTTTGACACCTGAAGAATATCAAAAGGGCTTGGAAATTCTATGGGAAGCACTCAAACCAGTTGATGGAGTAACTGAAGAGATGCTCGATAGAATGGCAGCACTTGGAATAATCAGCATTTTTGATGTTGAAGAGATTGGTCGCAACGTTTTGGAAGAGGACTTAGAGTTCCCGAAACAAGTAGCGGATCGATGCATAGATGTTGCAGTTGTTCGTTCTAAAGAAGTAACAGTAGAACAGGAACAAGCAAAATTAGCAGAAGAAGCCCTTCGAGCCGAAGAAGAAGCAGCAGCAGCAGCAGTCCTCGACGAACAAATTGATGACGAAAGTGCAGCAGTTGCGGACTCAATCCTCGATCTTCCTGTCGAAGATATTGAGGAATCAACTGATTCAGAGGCAGAGGAAACAGAAAAAACGGATGTAGGTATGTAACACCACCTCAACGGAGAACACACACGTGGCTAAAAAAGCAGCAACAAATCGAGTACACAAAATTGCAAAGAAACTTGGAGTTGACTCCAAAGATATCATTGCGAAGTGTAAGAGCGAGGGCATCCCTAACATCAAGAGCTATCAGTCAGCGGTCTCAGCAGGTCTTGAAGCAACTATTATGGAGTGGTTTAGCGACGGGGATAAAAAAACTACTGCAGTCGAGACAGCTGAAAAAATTGATGTAAAAAAAGTTAAAGCTAAAGCGAAGAAAAAAACTAAGAAAAAGACAACTAAAAAAACAACCAAGAAAAAAACCAAATCCGCTGGTTCAAAAGAAAAACCCAACGAAGATGATTCTGAAAAGATTATTCCTCAAGGACGTCGAATTAAGACACCCACCAAAGCAAAAATGTCTGGACCTAAAGTAATTCGAATTGAAGAACCAGAACCAGAACCCAAACCTCGTCAACCCAAGCGACGCCCATCCCCTCAGGGACCACAGGGTGGTTCAGGTGTTCGCCCTCCTCAACAGATGCCACCTCAACAGGATACTGGCAAGGGGTCTAGGCGAAACAAACGTCGAGATTCTACACAAACTAGACAGCCGGAACGAGGGTCTCGCAACCAAGGCCAACAGCAAGATCGAAGCGATTCAAATTGGCGTAAACAGGATTTACTTGAAAGAGAAAATCGACTTAGACGAAGTGGTGGATTTTTCAGACAAGCCCGAAGAGACAGTCAAAAACGAAGCGATAACAAACCAGTTGTTAGAGCAAAAACTCTTAAACAAACTGGCGGAAAAGTTACAGTTTCAGAGCCGATCTCAATCAAAGAACTTTCGGCTTCTACTGGAATTAAAGCAAATGAAATTTTAAATAAACTTGTTCTTGCTGGTGTTATGGCAACCGTTAATGACAACATTGAAACAGAGCAAGCGATCGAGATAATGATGGAATGGGGAATTGAATTAGAGATAGAAGAGCAACGTTCAGAAGAAGAAAAAATAGTTGAATCGTTTACAACCAGAGAAGTGGTTGACGAGAAACCACGCTCGCCAGTTGTGACAATTCTAGGACACGTTGATCATGGTAAAACGTCTCTACTAGATAAAATTAGAAGTGCTAATGTGGCTGACGGAGAAGCTGGTGGAATAACTCAAGCGACGAGTGCATTTAGCGTCCCAGTAAAAACAGGAGAGAGTGAACGGGTTATCACTTTCATTGACACCCCAGGTCACGAAGCGTTTACAGAAATGCGTGCAAGGGGAGCAAAAGTAACAGATATTGTCGTTCTAGTCGTAGCAGCAGACGACGGCGTAATGCCACAGACAATTGAATCAATTAACCACGCAAAGAGTGCTGGTGTACCAATTGTCGTTGCACTAAATAAAATAGATAAGCAGCAAGCAACTGATGAGAATATTCAGCGCATTCTTGGGCAACTTGCAGAGCACGACCTGAACTCTGTTGAATGGGGCGGTACTACAGAAGTTGTCCGCACCAGTGCAATTGAAGATATTGGAATTCAGGATTTGTTAGAAATCCTTGATTACCAAGCAGAACTTCTAGAACTTAAAGCGGATTTTGGTGGCTCAGCCGAGGGGTATGTCATCGAGGCACATATCGCCGAGGGGCGTGGACCAGTTGCAAGTATTCTTGTCCAACAGGGTAAACTTAAGAAAGGGGACTTTGTTGTTGCTGGTAAGGGGTACGGGCGGATTCGTGCGCTTATTAATGAAAATGGCGATCAAGTAACTGAGGCGGGTCCTTCAACTCCGATGGCGATTCTCGGATTGAATGAAGTTCCTGATGCAGGCGATAAAATTTATGCTGTCAAATCATTAAAAGCAGCCGAGTCGGCTGCTAAGGAACGAGTTCAACAGGCAAGAGAAGCATCTCTATCGCGTGAAAAAGTAACTCTAGATAACATATTTGACCAAATGAAGATTGCGGACATTCGTGAGTTACCAGTGATTGTCAAGGGCGATGTTCAGGGATCAATCGAGACGCTTCGAAGTACAATTAAAAAAATTGGAAATGATGAGGCAGAAATTGCAATCAAACACTCAGCAGTCGGCGGAATTAATGAATCAGACGTAAATCTAGCAGAAGCATGTGGTGGAATTATTGTTGGGTTTAATGTTACGAGTTCTGGAAAAGCACGAAGAGCAGCAGAGCAAAAGGGTGTTGAGATACGTTACTACGAAGTTATCTATAACCTGATTGACGACCTAAAAGACGCTCTTGAAGGATTGCTTGATCCAGAAATCAAACTTGAAGTTCTTGGACACGCCGAAGTCAGGGACGTGTTTACTATTTCAAAGGTCGGCATGATTGCAGGTTGCTACGTTACGGATGGCTCAATCGAACGTCATCAGCAAATTCGTGTTACTCGTGATGGAATTGTTATTGAATCAGACAGACGCCTTGACCAACTTAAACGATTTAAAGACGATGCTAAAGAAGTTAAATCAGGTCAAGAATGTGGCATGAACATTCAGGGCTATAACGACATAAAAGTAGGCGATGTTATTGAATGTTATAAAGCATTAGAGGTGAAGCGTTCGCTTTAACAAAGTGAAATGACTCAACGAACGGAACAAGTTGCTTCAACGCTAAAGAGGGCCATACAAGAAGTACTCTCACGAGGGCTTTCCGATCCTCGAGTGCAAGGTTTAATTACTATTACTCGAGTTGAGGTTTCAGGAGATTTGGCAAAAGCCACTGTCTTTTGTACGGTAACTCCTTTAGAGCACGAAGAGTTATCTCTACACGGTTTGCAATCTGCTTCAAATTGGATACGAAGGCAGGTATCGGATAAGGTTCGTTTTAGAAGGATGCCCCAGTTCCTATTTAGAATAGACGAACAGTTACTAAAACAAAGAGAAGTACTAGCAAGTATTGCTGAAGCTAATCAAGAAGACGAGCGAAGAGCAAATCAGAAAAACAAGAAGGAAAAATAAGTGAAAAACTCTACTGAATTTGCAAAGAAATTTAAAACATTTATGAAGAAGTTGCCTAAGGCAGAAGTGACTTTCAACGAACACGGTGCAATTGGCGAAGTTATTTACTCACACTTGCTCTGGAATGCAACAGCGAAGCAAGCGGATGCTGCTTTCAAGAAAATGGTAGACGCTTCAGTTGACCTCAATGATCTTAGAGTAAATCATATCTTTGAAATGGTTGAACTAATGGGCGTAAACTACCCTCACGCAGAAGCAAGAGCAAAACGACTAAAATCTGTTCTAAATGCAATTTACGAAAGAGAGCACAACGTTCACATAGACAGTTTAGATGGTGCTGGAAAACGCGATGTAAGAGAGTATTTTGAGACACTTAATGGCATAACTACCTTTGTTTGTAATCGAGTTATTGCTATGAGTTATGAAGTTGCTGCTGTTCCAGTCGACGAAAGAACTAACAACGCATTAATCGCAAGCGGTGTAATTCATGAGGATTCGACAGTTTCGGAAACAGCATCTTGGTTAACAAGGCAAGTTAAAGCAACGGAGGTTCGTGAGATTCACGCTTCTCTTCATACTTGGTCTGTAACTCAGCCAGAGAAAAAGGCAGGTGGTTCAACAAGAAAAACCTCCAAAAAGAAAGTGACCAAGCAAAAAACTACTAAAAAGAAAGTGGCCAAGAAAAAAACCACTAAAAAGAAAGTGGCCAAGAAAAAAACCACTAAAAAGAAATCGAAGAAGTGATTAAAACTTGTTTTACAGTTGCTCTATCGCTCTGTACTTTCAATGCAGATTGTGCAACCCAAGATACTTTGCAAGAACATTTTGTACGTATTGTTGGTGAAGAATCAGAATTACTCCCTAGCCCAACAGTTCACGAAGCAGCACAACAATACATTATTGGTCGTCAGTATTTAAATGAAGAAAAATATGGAAATGCAATTGTCCATTTCAAGAAAGCAGTTGAGCTAGATAACAATGCATACGCACCTTGGGTTGGTTTGGCTCTCGCTTTATCAGAGACAGGTCGCTTAGATACGGCACTTTCAATCTGGAGAGAAGTTCTCGCCCGCAACCCTTCTCACGGTGAAGCACTTTTGATTGTTGGTTTAGATGATGCTCGATTAGGTGATATAGAGATTGCCAAAAGAAGGTTAGCAAAAAGATGGTTGCAAAATCAGGATGCAGAGATTGAATCGCTACTTCGTGATTCTGCTTTATTGGTAATTTTTGAAGCCCAGAATAATCAAGAAGTGTTAAATCTAATTAATCACGAATTCCAACTTACATTTGATGCTGCGGTAACAACTTTGATTAATCAAAATAATCACAGCAATTGGATTGGAGTTTTACAGCAATTAGTAGATGTAGGAGCAGCACCGATCGCCTCTCGGGTTGTATCTGCTGCATCATTCCACGTTAACGATAGAATTCAAAGCACTCTTTTAACCGCGCTTCCTTTACTAGAAATTGCCTCATTCGGGGATGGGTCACTTACGGAGCAAGTTTACACAAAGGTGTCTCTAACAAAAGAGATTCCACTAGCACCAAGATGGTTTGAACCAGTAACGCTTGCGGAAGCACTTTCAATGGCAGCCCAATCAATGTCTATGTTTGGTGTTGTTGACGCTCCTATTAAATTATATGAATCATCCATTACTCTTGATTCAAGCGATGCTCTGACGATGAACAACTTGGCTTGGATGAAACTAAACCGCGACGGTGTAACTGAAGAGGTAGAAGAACTTTGTACTAAAGCGTATGCATTAGATAATACAGCGCCATATATTTTGGATACGGTGGGGTGGATGCACGTTCAAAATGGTGAACCTCAAAAAGCAGTTCCTCTGTTTCTTGAAGCACTTAGAATCACCGAACAGCCAAGTCCAGAAACATATGTTCATCTTGGGGATGCGTATTGGCAAATTAACGAACCGGAAAATGCAATAGTAAATTGGAGAATTGCTTCGTCGATTCTAAGCAATCCAGAAACAAAAAAGGCATACATTGAGGGTTTTATGTCAATGGCGCACTCAATTTGGGGAATTTCAGTGGCAACACCTGAGGCGTTGTATGATTTAGAATTAGGCGAGACAACTCGAAAAGTAATGGAAACAATAAACGCTTATGAGTCAGGCAATTATTCGAAAGTAAGCGAGTTAATAGAAATAGACGGAGCAAACTGATATGGCTGGTCATAGTAAATGGGCAAACATAAAACATAGAAAAGCAAGGCAAGATGCAGTCAAAGGAAAAGCTTGGTCAAAATGTAGCCGTGCAATAATGGTTGCTGTTAAAAATGGTGGTCCCGACCCAGACGTGAACCTAACCTTACGTTATGCAATTGAAGATGCCAAAGCCGTCAATATGGCTAAAGACACTATTGAAAAGGCAATTAAGAAAGCAAGTGGTGAGGGCGATGAAGGCGTTCGCTACGAAGAAGTTCGATATGAAGGTTATGGGCCAAACGGCATAGCAATAATCATTGATGTGTTAACTGATAACGTAAATCGCACTGCTCCGGAGATGAGGAAGTTGTTTGAAAAGGTAAACGGCAACCTCGCAAAACCGGGTGCTGTCGCTTTTGGGTTTACAAGCACTGGTGTGATACTTATTGAGGAAAGCGAAACATCAGAAGATCAACTTATGGAAGTAGCACTTGATGCTGGTGCGAGCGATATTACTCAGAGCGACGGTGGGTGGGAAGTAACTTGTGAACCAGCGGATTTTCTAAATTTAAGACAGGCAATTGAAAGTGCGGGAATTAAGACCGTCTCAGCTCAAGTCACGATGATTCCAGCAACAACGGTCTCATGCGATGTAGAACAAGGTTCTAAGATGATGCGCCTCATTGAGGAGTTTGAAGACCATGAAGATGTCCAAAATGTTTATTCAAACGCTGACATTCCCGACGAAGCGATGGAATCCGAATGAATAGAGTTGCCATACTTATAACTCTACTCTTTTTGCAAAGTTGCACAACTCCACAACACGCTTGGCCGAAACAAAGCAAAGAGATAGTTTGGACTGCTATGGTTGCAGTAGCAAATTCACCTGACTACGATGCAACAGACCCAAGGAAGAGATGGATAGTTGTTGAAAATAAAGTAGATGCCAATTCACAAACTGGAATAATTCTAGTAAACCGCACCATTGCAAGGTCTTTTCAGTTACCTCTACAAAAAGAGCAGCACGAAGAAAGACATTGGTTCTTCGATATTCGGCTTTTGCCAAATCAAACACCGACGGTCACTTTCGATACGGTTAAACAATCAATGATTCCTGCTCAAGTTCATGACGAGGCTGACAGATATTTTGAGCAAATTAACGAACTCATTCAACTCGACGAGTAACTCTGCCCATAAACAACCCGCGGTCCATAAACGACCCGCGGGATTGTTTTCTGGTATCCAAACTGGAGGGCTGTTCCTTAACCAGCTTCAGCGCGAGGGTGTGCTTGGTCGTATGACTCACGCATTCGTTTTGTCGTCAAATGTGTATAGACCTGAGTTGTTGACAACGACTGGTGCCCAAGTAGTTCTTGAACGCTTCTAAGATCTGCTCCATTATCAAGTAGATGTGTTGCAAAACTATGTCGTAAAGTGTGGGGACTGATTGAGGGATCAAGCCCAACTTGCTCCAAGTATTTGCTAACTTTGCGTCGTACTGAACGAGTTGATAGACGCGTTTCATGTTTATTGATAAAGAGTGGATCTTCGGACTCATTTGGTATATTGTTTTTACTTAGGACGCCAAGGTAATGTGAAACGGCAGCCATTGCGTGGGTTCCAAGTGGGACAATTCTTTCCTTACGGCCCTTACCTCGTATGACAATTGCTTGTCCTGTTTCATCAATATCGCCAAAATTGATTCCTACAAGTTCACTGACTCGTATTCCTGTTGAGTAGAGTGTTTCCATAATTGCACGGTCACGTGCACCAAGCAACGTTTTGTCATTTGGAGCAGAAAGTAATTTTTCTACTTGTTCAACGCCAATAGCTTTTGGAAGGCGTTTCTTTTGCCTTGGCGTTCGAATCAACGTCATAGGGTTTGAATCTATTGAGTTATTTTTTTCAAGCCATTTGTAAAAACTACGTAATGTTGCAATCTTTCTAGCCATCGTTGCAGGGGAGTAGTTGGATTCTGCGAGATACGCTAAGAAACTGCGTAGGTATTCTGTATCAGCATTCACAATATGTTCACTGATTGTCTCAGGTCCTACGTGGCCTGCGATTTCTTTTTCACCCGCTGCGTAACGTTGCCATGCTGCTGTTTCTGCGGGGATATCGAGGGTTAAATTTTGTTCTTCTGTGATCCAGATGAGATATTGCCGAAGATCGACTCCGTAGCACCTACCCGTGTAATCACTAAAAGCTCTTTCATCTAGCAGATAACCCAAAAAAGCAGTAACAATTGGTACGTTTTGTTCAATATTCTTTTTCATTGGTAATTCCAGTATTTATGCGGCCTTGGCAGTTATTTTTGACATTTCGTGGCAAACCATCGCAGCGTCAAACCAATCAAAGTCGGCTTCGGGAGATTTTGCGATTTCGGTAATCGCTTTCACGGCAGTAATCTCTTCGCCTGCCTCCCATTCAAATCTCCATTGATGATTTCCTTTCATAAGGACAACACGATTGGGATTTTCTTTTTTGTCAGCCATGCAATAGTTCTCGGTCTTAAGTAGTGCAGTAATTAGTAAATTTAGTGGGTTTGCTTCAAATATCGGTCGTTGGCGAGTGTTCAAGGTGTATCGATCCATAGGTACATTGGTGTGGTTCTGAACCACGTTCATAGAGTTCGCTCAACTCGCAATCCACTGAGTTGACCGTAGTAAGTTGGATTTGTGGCTTTGGGTTCCACCCAAAGCGGTATCCGGTCAACACTCTTATCGGACGAGTTCGTGCAATTGCTTGAACTTACAATATGCTGTTAGATAAATCTTTGAATCAAGATATCCTTTCAACTTTTACACCCGATAACACAATAATTCTATGTATAGCACCCTCGCAAAACAGCGTGGATAAGGGTAGAATGGGCGATTCTCGATCGCGTAGCTCAGCTGGTAGAGCACCTGACTTTTAATCAGGCGGTCTTGGGTTCGAATCCCAACGCGATCATTCATGGATGGAGGATTGATGCTTGTTATTCACGCAAATTGGAAGGCCGGCCACCTGCACTTATGGGCCGAGTCATTGGATGAGTTTAATTCTCTTACCAAATCAATCTCCGAAAAAATAATTGTAAACGAAGAGTCAACCTCTGTTGCAACTGAACAAGTTTCAGTTCACCCATACACAGTTACTTCAGAACATTTATCAAAGACACTCATCGATGCTGGAATTGAGTTGGATCGTTTTAAGGAAGATTCTCTTAACTTAAAATTGCCAACTGACAACCTCTGTCCTTGGCCAAGTGATAGATTGGTCAGCATAATGGGTGACTTCGAACACCCAAGCGACCCGTCGCTTAGGGAGGTATCTGTCCCTACTCTTGCGGTTCACGCATCAGATGCAATCAAAATATTAAATAATCTGTCACACCATGCCTGTGATGAAAAATTTGAAGTTGGACAGTCAATACACTTTTGGTCAAGTGCTGCACAATTAGTGATAGACCTTCTTGTTGACCAGAGGTTTATCCCATCATTGCTACAGGTTGATCGAAAACACTTAACAGCAAAGTGGACATCTTGGCTTCACGACGAAGAAGTTGTAGAGCGGTTCGGACTTTTGCTCCGCGCAATGCCACCAGTTGCAAGGTCTACAGCCCCAGATGGACGAGTGCTTCTTGAAACTGCTATTGAAGACATGACTAATGGCCTTATTCGTGACATCCTCATCGAAGATGACTTTGTTGATGCTGTTGACGATTGGGATCCATCAGAAGATGCACATGTCGGTTGGCTTTCGGCTTTATTACACGAGCAAAGCCTAGTTGTTGGCAATCCAGATCGCCTTCTCAGCGTGTTTACCGATGCTCGGCGTTGGCTTGGACGACTTTGCGATGTAGGTGAGGACCTATCATGGAGATTGCTACTTGAATTACATGAACCAACCGAAGAAGTTGATGTTTGGACGTTAACGTTTGCATTGCAATCTGCTGAAGACGAATCAAGAGAGGTCTCGGCAGTTGAGGTTTGGGGAGAATCTGGAAGCGAAGGTGGAAGCGACGACCGACTTCCAGAGTTGTTCTTGAGCGAGTTAGACCGTGCTGCAATGTTGTATCCAAAACTTGAATCATCTCTAGAAGAATCGATGCCATCTGAAATCGAACTTTCAACCGTAGAAGCCCACCGATTTTTAGTAGAGTATGTTCCTCTTCTTGAAGAATCTGGCTTTAGAACCTCCTTACCACTTTGGTGGGGAAGTGAACAAAGCACCTTGAGTGCCAATTTACATATCGAATCTCCTTCACTAGAGGTGGCACTTGCTCAGCGCGCAGAAGGTGCATTTGGTTCTACTTCTGTTCTTGGTTTAAACGCAATTGTTGAGTGCCAATGGCAAGTTGCAGTTGGTGGGCACCTTCTAACACAAGAGGAATTTGAGGATTTACTAAAACAGAAACAACCTCTGGTTCAAGTACAGGGCAGGTGGGTTCATCTTCAAAAAGGAGCAATTGAAGAAGCCAAACGCCTATTTTCTGATGGTGCAAAAACCGAGATCCAATTGCTTGAAGCACTTCGATTAGCCCATGGTGATGGAGAAACATTGCATGCTCTTTCTATTGGTGACCTAACCGCAACTGGGTGGGTACACGAATTACTGGAATCAACAACAGACAGCGAATCACTGCCTGAGATACAACAACCAGCAAAATTTGAAGGTCAGTTAAGACCCTATCAAATAACAGGTTTACGTTGGATGGCTTTCCTTTCCAAATTTGGTGTAGGTACTTGCCTTGCAGATGATATGGGTCTTGGCAAGACAATTCAGTTGATAGCACTGTTGCAACACGAACGCACTGAACAAGATGTAATGGTTGGTGCAACTCTTTTGGTTGTACCGACGTCTGTAGTTGGGAACTGGGATAGAGAACTAGATAAGTTCTCACCTGAGTTAAAAGTACACGTGCACCACGGAATAAACCGCCCTTTAGGAGAATCGTTCACGGATAAAGTTTCGGAAAGCGATGTTGTTATTACAACTTACGGATTGGTTCACCGTGATCGTGAAACATTGAATATGATTTCTTGGCACAGAGTCGCTCTTGACGAAGCGCAGTACATTAAAAACCCCCCAACTAAGCAAGCCCAATCAATTCGTTCTTTGAAAGCATGGCATAGAGTTGCATTAACTGGTACACCAGTCGAAAATCGATTAATCGAACTCTGGTCTATCATGGAGTATTTAAACCCCGGATATCTAGGACCAGCAACGACTTTCAAGCGTACTATTGCAAGACCAATTGAGCAACGCCGTGACCCAAAGAGATCCGAGCAGTTAAGAAGAATGATTCAGCCATTTGTATTGCGTCGGTTAAAAACAGACGCAACGGTTATTGATGATTTACCCGACTGTGTACAGACAAAAGAGTATGCAAACTTGACAGCAGAGCAAGCAGGTATTTACGAACAAGTGGTGAATAAAATGGTTAGCGAGGTCGAGCGGTCTGAAGGAATTCAGCGAAGAGGACTCGTTTTATCAACCTTGGTGAAACTAAAGCAAATTTGCAATCATCCCGCACATTATTCTCAAGCGGGTCACAGGGATGGCGTTATTCTTACCGAGTCCTCAGCACCGGGTCTACAATCAGCTCGTTCTGGCAAAACAACTCGTTTAATGTCGTTACTCGAAGAAGTAATTGCTACTGGCGAAAAGGCATTGGTCTTTACTCAGTTTAGGGAAATGGGTCGCCTTTTATCCGCGATGATTCAACATGACCTTGAATGTGACACCCTTTTCTTGCACGGTGGTACACCACCAAAACGAAGGCAGCAATTTATTGATAGATTCCAATCAGATGACGGCAATGTTCCCGTTTTCATTCTCTCGCTTAAAGCAGGTGGAGTAGGATTAAACCTTACTGCCGCAAATCATGTTTTTCACTTTGATCGTTGGTGGAACCCCGCTATTGAAAACCAAGCGACTGATCGTGCTTTTAGAATTGGGCAACAAAAAACAGTGCAAGTGCACAAGTTTGTTTGTACCGGAACGCTTGAAGAGCGAATCGACCAAATGATTGAACAGAAAATGGAACTAGCAGAAAACATAGTTGGTTCTGGTGAGCAATGGTTGTCTGAACTTTCAGCAAGTCAGTTACGCGACATGCTTGTATTGCGTGAATCAGCACTGGAGCAAGAGTAATGGCAAAACCAACCACAACGAGAAAAGGGAAACCAAGCATGAAACTCAAGACCTCCATCGAGGACTTGAGAATGCATGCACCATCAGCATGGGTGATGGAATCAATCGAAAACAACTTTACTATGGATTGTCTTGTCGCAGGTCAAAACTATGCTATGGACGGTCAAATTAAATTTTTAAAGATGACTAAAGGAAAGATTACTGCAAAAGTACAGTGTACAGAAGAGAAGCCTTTTCGATTAGAAATCAATGTACCTGTTTTATCATCAGATGAATGGACCAAGGTTGCACAGCGTATGTCTGGGGAAGCAAGAGTAGCAGCGCGTTTGTCCGCTGGTAAAGTTCCTTCTAACCTTGCCTTGATGTTGCATGATTGTGGACAGTCATCGTTTTCGGATGACCTTAAGGTTGACTGTGGTTGTAACGCAACAAAACCGTGTAAACATGCAGCTGCTGCAATGTTCTTAACGGCGCAACGGCTTCTCGCAATGCCACTTATGTTTTTTCAAATGAAGGGTACTGATAAGGATGATCTTCTTATCAAATTACGTCAAGCAAGAACGCTTGAGGCAAAGGGAGAAGCAAGAGCGCATGCAAGTATACGAGAGGATGATTTGCCAAATCTTCCACCATTAGAGGACTGCTTGGAAGACTTTTGGCGTTCGCCACAATCAACAAAAGACGCTGATAGAGTGCCAATGCCAACACACCTGCCACACACTCTATTACGACGTTTGGGCATTTCCCCAATGGATGGAAAATTCCCAATGGCGGGCTTGCTAGAAACGATTTACGACGATGTTTCAAGGGCTGCTAGGGAACGTCGAAGAGATTCCTGAAAGAATATTTGGAATTGGGGGCTTATCTAAACGTAAACCAATCGGTTTTTTATTATTGGACGTAACTTTTTCTACAATTGCAACAAAAGTCGACTTATTAGTAGGCCGATAGGTTTGCAGCCCTCGCTTTGAAGGACACGGAAACAACACTATGAATAACAGAAACAAATCATCAGAACATGTAAGACCAATGCTAGAAGCAATGGCAAGGTCAATTGAAGCAGCAAGGTCAAAGCGAACTACACCTGAAAAAACCGCATGGTCTGGGTCGTCGGAGGGGACGACCTCGGCAAATGCTGATTTTTTAATCGGATCTCCTGTAGCAGATAACGGAAAAGCAAAGGCACAACCAAAATCTCCAGGGGGTTCCTTTTTTAGAGATCGAGAAACCTACCGCAAGGCGGGATAAATCTAGTGAATTAAAATTGATCCATCCCTGACAAGAAAACGGCTCGCCAAATCATGGCGAGCCGTTTTCTTGTTAGTGATTGTAATTTTCTCTGTTTACTTAAGTCCGCGGCGTTTATCACGAAGCCGTCTTGCTTTACCTACTCGATCACGCAAGAAGTATAATTTTGCACGTCGTGCATCACCCTGTCGAACGATTTCGATTTGTGCGATACGTGGAGAGTGAAGAGGGAAGATTCGTTCCACACCTTCATTTGCAACAATTCGGCGGACGGTAATTGTCTCGTTTACACCGCGACCCTTGCGGCCAATTAGGACACCTTGGAAAATTTGGATGCGTTCTTTTTCACCTTCAACGATTGTGTAGTGAACGTTGATTGTATCGCCTACACTAAAGTCAGGGAAAAAATCGTCTGCTCGTAATTGGTCAGAGGTTACTGATTCGACTGTTTGTTGTTGGCCCATGGTTGGGTTCCTTTCTTACTAATCCGGTGAGTAGCACTGGGGCTATTCCGGTGGTGACTTGAGAAAAACTCAGGGGTCAACTTCCTCATTGTCGAGCAATTCTGGAC
>CAZLCM010000002.1:0-41050 GCA_964558055.1 uncultured Isosphaeraceae bacterium
TGCAGTTGGCTCGGCAATTGGTACGCCGGCTCCAATGCCTGCTGCCATTGGCTCTTCAACAAGATAAACACGACGTGCTCCTGCTCGTTCTGCAGAGTCAAGTACTGCACGTTTCTCTACTGCAGTAATTCCGGATGGAACTGCAATGACAACACGCGGACCGATTACACGACCCTTGCCACTTACTTTACGAATAAAGTAACTGAGCATCGCTTCTGTAATTTCAAAATCGCTAATCACCCCATCCTTCAATGGACGGATAGCAGTAATCGAACCGGGGGTCTTACCAAGCATCTCTTTAGCACTAAAACCAACGGCGTTTCCATTATTAAGAACACGGTTAGTTCCTCGCTTAACTGCGACTACTGACGGCTCATCCAAGACGACACCTTCACCTCTTGCACATACGAGTGTATTGCACGTACCAAGGTCAATTCCCATATCCACGCTAAACCAACTTAACAACTTGTCAAACACAATATGCTCCTCATCGCTCACTGGCCACAACAAAGGCCATCAATCACGTGGATGATACGGGAAAAACGGAATCGAGGATGTTGACTATTTCAAATCAACTAGAGTTATTGGTCCACCGGGTTTACTATCCACGGTGGAATGCTCTGAGTTAACCAAAACCATCCATGCAACACCCATTGCCATAAGTAATGTTGATACTACTAACAACACTGTAAATACATCTGGAGGGGCGGGACGGTTGGCGTTAGGTGTATCTATTGAAGGCATGATTAATTTCGCCCCGCAACGGCTGAAACCATAACACCAGGGACAACAAGACCTCTTGAGGAGTCCTCAAGTGTAACCCTACCTATAGAGCGATTGATATCGACTTTTTCTATTTGGAGTCGACCTAGGAATGTGCCGTCCTTGCCAACGGTCATAATCCATCCCTTTTTCACACCATCCCGTGAACCTGCATTAATTTCTACAAGCACATCTTTGTCGCTTCTTGAGACATTTAGAACGGTCGATGTCAGCGCACGATCAGGAGCAATGCCTGAATCAACGACTGAAGTAGCGGTTAAAGAGCCATATTTAGAGAAGTATGAATCCAATTGCGCTTGTAATTTGTCAAGTTGCTTTTCTATATTGTGTCGCTCTTCTTCTGCTTTCTTTTTCCCTCTATCGGCTTCTTCTGCAGCGAATTTGGACTCGAGCATCAGGTTTTCCATATCCATGACTTGCTGTTCAGCATTCACCAATTCATTTCGTAACTCGTAATTCTCGGAAACAAATCGTTGTTTCATTTCGCTATTTACTTCGCTAGCACTTAAGAGTGCTTGAAGGTTGGCGTTGGATTGTGCAAGTTGTGATTCAAGTCGTCCGACCTGTGCTTGGAGTGATTCAATTGTCACCTTGGTATCCGATTGGTCAGATCGTAGTGATTGAATCATCGAATCTTTTGCATCAAGTTCGCTTTGCATTTCTAGGCGTTGTGTTGAGAGCGTATGTTCTGCGTTGTTTGCCCGTGTCGTGGCAACCGACCTTTGATCGTCAGCTTCATGATATTTAGCGCGGTAACTACTCTCATTTGTTGTGTAAGTTGCAACTAATGGAACCATTGCAACTGCAAGCAAAGTAACGAGAACGATAAAAATTTTGGTCAAAATATGCACGAGTAAACCTCTTACTTCTACGACCTATGAACTTGATGTTTGGCAAACGTGCGCCAACAAAGAAATGGAGTCCATTTCGGCCTTATTAGAGGGCTAGTTTTACCCCGATATGCCCACTATGTCAATGCGTAATCGCTAAAGAATCCTTGTTATTGATGCGAAGAACGGCTCCTGCTGCAGAAATCTGCACTGATTGGTCATTATCTTTCAACATAAGGGCCAGAGGTCCCAAGGAAAGTCGATTGCCCTGTACTCCAAGAGCTGTGGCACACTGTGACCTAATGTTGGGGGAGTCGTTGGAGGAAAACCCTAGAACCACTTCGAGCGGCATTCTAGACGGAGAAATTTCTGCAAGTGCTGTAGCCGCAACCAAACGAATTTCATCGGGGTATCTGTCTGGTGTAACAGTAAAACCTTCAAGTGTAGATATAACTTCCACATCCTTCAGGTTGCCTGAAATTTGACATGCAAGAGCAGTAACCTCGGCTTCTTGGATAGAACTAAAAACTGCAGCACGAACTACTTCTAATTCTTCGCGTTCACCAAGGAGGATTAATGCTTCTGCCATTTGTAAATTAATAATCCGCCTTCGAATCGGTGTGATTGTGTTCGGAGTATTTTTTAGCGCTTCGCGAACCATCCCTACCGCTGAATCATTTCCAAGTTGTCCAAGAACCATTGCAGCGTTGCCCCTCACTTCAGGGTTATCGCTAAGCAACATTTTGCCAATTGGAGTTAGATTCACATTGCCGCCACACTTATAAAGTGAAAACATTGCTGCTGCCTGTACCGACTCCGATTCATCTAGAAGAAGTGGTTCAAGTAATAGTGATATATCACAGAGTGATTCTTCGCCAATCATCATAGCAGCAACAAAACGAACTCCCCTATTCTCATCACCCAATCCGAATTGAACCGCTTTCTCTAGTTCTTGTTGTGGTGCATGTCTAAATGATTCAATTGCGTTTGCTCTAAACCGAGCATTTTTTGAATTTAATGCTTCATTCAAAATATCCAATGCAGTTGCATTAACTTTTTCTTTATCAACAAGTGTGACCCCATTACCGCTAGACCCAACTTCATCCATGGTCTTAACAGATTGATTCTTCGAACTCCAAGGTGTTTCACTCGCTCGTTGTATCGGGTCAGGACCACATGAAACCAATGCTAAAGAAATTAAACTAATCGTTTGTATTTTCATTTTCATTACTCCGTTTTTTCCATGAACCAATAAGTAGAAGAATACCACCAATCAAAGACAGCCACGCAACCCAATCCCCAATAAATCTACTTAGAGGGAGATCTGCTCCTTCAAACACTCGTGCATGAAAGATTGCACTCTTCATTAGCGCTGCTTCGCCTTCGTTCTTCGCAATTTTCCTCACTTTTCCTCGGCTATCAATTAAACAACTAAGTCCAGTGTTCGCAGCACGTATCATAGGAGTCATATTCTCAACACACCGCATTCTCGCTTCTCGCACATGTTGCAAACGCCCAGAATTGTGATTACCAAACCACCCATCATTGCTAAGGTTTATAAGAACACCTGCTTTTCTTTCACCATTTTCAAATACCAATCTGCGCACTACAAATGGGACAGTATCTTCAAAACAAATTGGAGTGGCTATGCTTATGTTTTCTACACTTTTTTTTGCAAGTCCCTCTCCTTGCACCGAAAACCTTTTTATGGTTTTCCCAACCTCTAAATTAAACAACATTTCTGCACCAAAATTGTCCCGAAACCAATTTCTCAAAAACGGGACCTTGTCTAGATACGGAATTGTTTCACCGAAAGGTGTAAGAAATACTTTGTCGTATCGCTCTGTCTCTCCATCTGGGCGAACTAGGACTGACGAATTAAATCTAATCGAACTTTCAATGTGAAGGGATTGATTGCCTTCAACTATTTCAATTTCAGGTAATGTTTGTGACCCAACTAATATAGGTGTTTCTATCTCAGAGGCAACTTCAATAATTTTCTGTGGCCAAATCCAGTGAGGTGTAAACAATTCTTCCCAGGGTGCATAATCTTCCTTATGAACATCAAATCCGCTTCCGGGAAGCATGGTTTCCGGCCAAATGATAAGCGATGGATTCAATGTTCCTGTCAGGGTTGCTTCTAAAGTCATTCGAATTGCTTCGGAAACATCTTCAAGTTGCTCTTCCCAAGACCAAGCGACTTTGTTGCTTTGAGGAACATTTGTTTGAATAACTGCGACATCCATTCGAGGTCCAAAGTGTTTCTCTGAATCGATACCTAAGAACAGAAAAATAGCGCAAACAACTCCTATACAAGACCATGTCCACCATTTAACTTGTTTGTAAATAGCAAACGAAGCCGCAAGAACTACAACAAGAAAACTGGCTGCCCAAACACTGCCAACTGATGCAATTGATACTATTGGCCAATCAAGAATTCCTGTTCCCGTTAAATACCATGGATAACCATCAAAAAGAACTATTCCCCTTAAACATTCAAGACCAACCCACACTAATGGCGCTTGAACAACAAGAGTAACACCACTACAGGTCAGGGTTCTCCTAAGAATTAATACAAAAAGAGGCGCCCAGATTGACATATACACAGAAAGTGCAATCCAACCCGCTACTGTTACACCTTCAACCCAAATGTGGAGCCAAAGCCAGAGTGGAATCTGAAATATAAAAACTATCTTTACTGCAAGGCGAGTTGAGGGTGCAAACAAGACAAGCAATATCAAAAAATATGGTGCACCAATAGCAGCAATACCTAATCCAAATGGAGCACTTGACAATAGAGTGCAAACTGCTGATGCAAAAGCAACTAAGACCACCGCCCATATTTTCATTATTTGCCTGCGTAATCAATCAAACTAGAGATTTCGCTTCGCAATTCACTACGAGGAACAACACAATCAACGAATCCGCATTCTTGTAAGAATTCAGATCGTTGGAACCCTTCTGGCAAATCCTGTTTGATTGTTTGTTGAATAACTCTAGGTCCAGCAAAACCGATGAGTGCTTTTGGTTCTGCAAGAATTATGTCTCCTAGCATTGCAAAACTTGCAGTAACACCGCCAGTAGTAGGGTCTGTTAATACAGATATAAACAACCCGCCCATATCGTCAAATCGAGCAAGGGCTGCTGACGTTTTTGCCATTTGCATTAATGATAAACCTGACTCCATCATTCTTGCTCCACCTGAAGCTGAGACGATTATGAGTGGTAAGTCCTGATCGGCTGCGCGTTCAATCGCTCTACGAATCTTCTCACCGACAACACTTCCCATTGAGCCGCCTAGAAATCCGAAGTTCATCACTGCTAGTACTATTTTTCGCCCTTTAATGAAAGCATATCCAGTTTGGATTGCATCATTCTTTTTCGTCTTCTTTTGCGCTGAAGCAAGTCGCTCTTTATACGATTTTAAATCAACAAACTCAAGTGGATCTTGCGGGGCTAAGTTTTCGTCAAATGGTTCAAACGTTTCTGGGTCTACAAGTTGTTTAATTCGTTGGTCTGCCGAAACTCTGAAATGTTTCTGACACTCGGGGCAAACCTCTAGATTGTTTTCAACACTGCGTCTAAACAAGATAGCGCTACAGGTGTCACACCGCATCCATAAACCCTCAGGAATTGAGCGTTTACGTGCAGGCGATGTTGCCTCATCTGACCATTGCTGTGTTTGTTCTTGTTTTGTCATCGCAAAATTTGTATCGGTTAATAACCTCGGAGTCCAGTAATAGCAGTTGAATAATCATCAGTACCGAAAATTGCTGAAGCGGCAACAAGAACGTCGCAACCAGCATCTCTGCAACTTGAAGAAGTACTTAAGTTGACTCCGCCATCCATTTGTAGTCGCTGCTCGGGTCGTAGTCGGCTAGAAATTAGTTCTACTTTCGATAAAACCTCTGGGATAAATGCCTGACCAGAAAAACCAGGATTAACACTCATCACAAGAATCAAATCGAAACTATCAATCAATGGCAGTATTTGTTCTACATCCGTTGGAGGATTAATCGCAATGCCAGCATCCATACCCAAAGAACGAACAGCAGTTGCTACTTCTAATGGATCATCATCTGCTTCTACATGACAGGTAAAGAGATTGCCACCAGCTTTTGCAAATGAGTCCACATACATTAAAGGTTTATTCACCATTAGATGAACATCCAAGTAAACATTCGGAAGATTGTTTCTAAGTGACTGGCAAAGAGCAGGACCCATTGTAAGGTTCGGAACAAAGTGACCATCCATTACATCAAGGTGTAACAAGTCAGCCCCACCATCTAATACTCGCTTGCATTCTTCACCTAATCGAGAAAAATCTGAAGACAATATCGATGGTGCAACAAGAGGTAGTGAAGGTGGAGCGGTTAGTAAAGACATTTTAGTTTGAACGCTCATATAGTTTATTCACTAACAGATGCTTGAGATTTTTGAGTTCGGTATCGGTCGAGAGTTATCTTGTACTGCTCCTTCTTTTTGCTCCTCGCTGTTTGATACGCTCTTCGCTGCCATTGAATCGCGTTATCTAAGTCCCCTTTCGCAAAGTGGACGAGTGCAATCGTTGAAAGAAGGGATGGATCATCTTTTCGTTCTGCAAAAGATAGTGCTGATGTTGCAGCATTCATTGCAACGTCCATTCTTCTATCACTCTCAGGAATATTTGGGCCTGTTGCAATTTTCTTCGCGAGCCATGTCAACAATTCTGGATCTTCTGAGCCGCGTTCGGTAATTATTTCTTGTGCTAAAGCATAAGCAGAAAACGAATCTTTTTTATCAACCAAAAACATCTCGAACAATTCTAGGTAAATGTCTGCAAAGACAATTTCGTCAATGGCAATTGCATTTTTATATGCTCGTTCAGCATCTGACCAACTATTCAATGCTCTTTTTTCTTTAGCAACCCTAAGTGAATCCTTTGCCTGTTGTTGTTTCTGTTGGTCATACCTACCAGTCATAACTTTCTTGAGAATATTCTCAAACCGATCATCCATAGGATGTCCTATAAATTGAATTATTCCCTTGTGATCAACAATGAATGCTGCAGGAATTCCTTTTTGCCCAGAGGCCCTCATCCAAGCACGTTCCGTTCTGCTTTTTTCATCTATTCCAACGATATAGTTCATCTTTCGACCCTGTTGTTGAACGAAAGGTTCAACCTTTTCAGTTTCCTTATCGGTTGAAATGCCAATAACTTGTAGACCATCAAGTTCATATTCTTTCTGAAGATAAGTAAGATGGGGAATTGATTTCTTGCAAGGTCCACACCAAGTTGCCCAAAACTCCACGATATATGGTGTTTCTGAAGAAGCGTCGAATTGTCCCTTTACCCATGTAACGCTCAGAGCAGGAGCTTCCGAGCCCACTTGTAAATCTTTATTGCTTCCACCAGATGTCATTTGTCCATTTGCGATTGATGGAATTGTGATTACAAGTAGAACAAGTGATGAAATAATTGAACGAATTTGCATTTTATTAATCTCCTAAATATCCACTAACCCATTACATTTTGGGCTGTGCTATGTAAATCATACGGCATCATCAAGCATAGCAACACTCTCAAACGCATTTCCTTCAAGCATTTGTAAACTAGCACCCCCTCCAGTGGATATATGCGTCATTTTGTCCTCAAGGCCAAAAGCAGAAATTGCTGCTGCAGAGTCACCTCCTCCAATAATTGACGTCGCTCCACTGTCGCTTGCTTTGCCAATGGCCTCTGCTATTTGCTTGGTTCCTACATCAAATGGCTTGGTTTCAAAGACACCCATTGGTCCATTCCAAATAATGGTTTTGGCATGCCTTAAAATTTGGGAATACTTTGCTGTGGTGTCCGGCCCGATATCGAGCCCCATCCACCCATCTTTAATTTGTTGAGTTGCTATTTCAACTGAAGTGCCAGAGACAATGTTCTTAGCACAAACGTGATCGATTGGTAAAACCAAATCTGTTTCGCTTGCTTTTGCTGCACCAATCATAGTTGCAGCGTCATCAACCCTATCCACTTCGACCAAACTGCTCCCTACCTCTTGACCAATGGCTACTAAAAACGTATACGCCATTGCACCGCCAATAAGTATGGTGTCAACTTTTCCAAGCAAATTGTTAATTGCACCCATTTTGTCAGAGACCTTAGCGCCACCAAGAACAGACACAAATGGATTTTCTGCATTTGCAATTGCATGATCTAAATATTGCAACTCTTTAGCAAGAAGTAATCCGGCTACTCTTGGCTTTCCATCCATTGCTTTTGGTACTCCAACCATAGACGCATGATTTCTGTGTGCAGTACCAAATGCATCGTTACAATAAATATCCCCTTTTGCAGCAAGGGTTTTTGAGAATTCTTCATCTCCAGATTTTTCACCTTTGCTGAATCGCAAATTCTCGATAAGTACTACATCCGAAGAATCATCTTCATCTGAACAAACAACGTCGCGATTGATTAACTCTCCAAGTCGCTTCGCTACAGGCACAAGAGAGAACTCATCTTCAAACCCAACACCAGAGGGTCTTCCAAGATGACTCATCAACGTGAGTTTTCCACCTCTATCAAGAACACTTTTAATACTTGGTAGTGCCATTTGAATGCGTCGGTCATCAGTAATGATTCCATTCCTCATCGGAACATTAAAGTCCACCCGCATTAGCACTCGCTTCCCTGCAACATCAATTTGTTCGATGGTCTGTTTCATGCTGTCTATCTTATAAGATGTATACACAATGCGACCAATAATCCTCATCCTAGGGCCAACTGCTAGTGGGAAAACCTCTCTCGCAATTGCTCTTGCAAACTCCCTAGATGGAGGTGGAGAGTGTATCTGCGCCGATTCAATGCAGATTTATAGGGGGATGGATATTGGAACAGCAAAACCAACAAGGAAAGAACGCGAGCAAGCAGTACATCATCTTATTGATATTGCTGACCCAAGTGAAGATGGTTTTACAGTTGAGTCCTGGCTGACGCTTGCTGAACAAAGCATCGAAGATGTACGAAATCGTGGCAAATGGCCAATTGTAGTTGGGGGCACAAATTTATATGTACAGTCACTATTGTTTGGAATGTTTGATGGACCCAAATGCAACCAAAAAAAACGTGATGAACTTAATGCTAAGCCAAACACCCTATTAGTTGAACGACTCAAAGAACTTGACCCTGAAGCCGCAGAGCGGATTCATATCAATGACAAACGACGCCTAGTTCGTGCGATAGAAGTTTGCGAGGAGACCGGACAGCCTCTTTCATCATTGCAATCACAGTGGGGAAAACCAATGCCAAGAGAAGATGCCATCATTATTGGTCTATCTTGGCCGGTAAAAACAATTAATCGGCGTATCAATTCTCGACTTAAAGAGATGTTTAATGACGGTTTTTTAGATGAAGTCACAAAACTTTCTGGGAATCTTGGCAAACAAGCGTCCGAAGCGCTTGGATATAAACAACTTCTAGAACATCTCAATGGAACTTTTACACTCGAAGAGGCACAAGAGAAAATCAAGATTTTGACTCGTCGATATGCCAAACAACAGCGGACTTGGCTTCGAAGGTTCCAAGTATTACCATGTGCGCATTTTATTGAGATGGAGGGCATTGGCATACAACTTGCTACTGCAAAGGCACTTACGTGCATTCTTGGGGAATAAAAATTCTGAGGGGACACTTGACAATCTCAGAAAAGTCGTTCCAATGCGACGCCTTAGGCAAGAGCCCAGCTCATCTTGACCGATGGGAAGTAGCAAAGAAACTATCACATAGAGACATTAACCTTGGCAAAAAAGAAGACAACCAAAAAGAAAACGTCGAAGAAAAAAACGGCGAAAAAGCGTAATGCAGTACCGGATGCAACTGGTAAGCATCTTGTAATTGTTGAATCCCCAGCCAAAGCAAGAACTATAAATAAGTACTTAGGGGATGATTACGCAGTCACTTCATCAGTTGGTCATATTCGAGATCTTCCTGCAAGGGCACCAAAGGGCGAAAAACAACCTGTGCCCGGAGTTGACCTTGAACACGATTTCAAACCAACCTACGAAATCTTAAAAGGTAAAAATGCTCTTGCAAGCGATTTAAAAAAAGCTGCAAAAGTTGCAAAAGATGTCTGGTTCGCAAGCGACCTTGATCGTGAAGGAGAAGCCATTGCATGGCACCTTGCTGAACTTCTAAATGTGGATCCCTCCAAAGCGAAGCGAGTTATTTTTAATGCTATAACTAAGAAGCAAATCGAAGCTGCGTTTGAACATCCACACCCAATTAACATGGATTTCGTTGATGCACAACAAGCAAGAAGAATTTTAGACCGCATCGTTGGTTACAAAGTTTCACCACTACTATGGAAAAGGGTTGCTGGTGGTCTTAGTGCAGGAAGGGTTCAATCGGTAGCAGTTCGCATAATTGTAGAACGTGAAAAAGAAATTGAAGCACATATTCCTAAAGAATCGTGGAGTGTTGTTGGTAGGTTCAACCTTGAGAAAAGTTCTACTGAAACTATCTCAACAGCATGGAACAAATTTATAAATACGAAGGACGACCGTGGAAGGATCCCTACACGGAAACAGATAAACTCGTTTCTCTCAGAACATAAAAGCCTTGAAGGAACTCTTGTAGAACTTGGCGGCACACCATTCAAAATTGAACGCGAGCCAGATTGCAACGACGACATTACCGATCATACTAAAAAGTTAATCGCTGTTGGAAGCGCTGTTGGTCTAGAAAATCCTACCATCGATGTCGAAGATAATGCTGAAGGAAGGGGTCCTGCAAAACAAACCATTTCACTTGATGGTGAAATCGCTGACGGAGTTTCATACAACATTAAAGATATTAAGCAAAAAGATAGTTCAGTAAAGCCGCCAGCCCCATTTATCACTTCTTCTTTGCAGGCCTCCGCTTCAACATATCTTGGCTTCGGCGCAAAAAGAACAATGCGTGCTGCACAAGGTCTGTATGAGGCGGGTTCGATTACTTATATGCGAACGGACTCAACGCACCTATCCAATGATGCACTGAGCGCAGTTCGTACATATATAGGTGATAAGTTTGGTAGCGATTATTTGCCTCAAAAACCGAATTACTATACATCCGCAAACAAAGATGCTCAAGAAGCACACGAAGCAATTAGGCCGACAGATGCTAACTTGCATCCTGACAAACTTCCCGCAAAATTAGATGAAGATCAACGTCGACTCTATGGTTTAATCTGGTCGAGATTTGTTGCTTGCCAGATGACACCTGCCCGTTGGCATCGAACAGAAATATTCTTTGAACGAGAAGATGAAAAAACGGGTGCCGTCTTCAAAGTTGGCGGACGAACTCTTGCTTTTGATGGTTTCTATAAAGCAAGCGGTGTGCCGTCCTCAGAAACGGAACAAAACCTACCCGAACTCAAAGAAGGCACTGAACTCTTTCCTTTTGATATTAGCCCAAAACAAAACTTTTCTTCGCCTCCATCAAGATATAGCGAAGCATCATTGATAAAAAAATTAGAATCTGAGGGTATAGGGCGCCCTTCCACTTACGCATCCATCATTGATGTTATTCAATACAGGAAATATGTTGAGAAAATTGACAGATCTTTCCATCCGACTGATCTTGGTGAAGTTGTAACTGAAAAGTTGATAGAGGCATTCCCAATTTTGATGGGTGTTGAATACACTAAATCCCTAGAGGATCGACTCGATACAGTTGCCCAAGGTGATATGAACTGGGTCGAAATGCTTCACGACTTTTACGGTCGATTTAGCAAACGGCTAGAGACCGCCTACGAAGAAATGCCGCATGCAAAGGCAGAGACAAAACCAGCAATATATAAGTGCCCTTCTTGTGGAAGCCGAACAGAATATAGGTTTGGAAAAAACGGACGCTTTCTATCGTGTACTAGTTACCCTGATTGCAAGTATGCGGCACCAATAGATAGACAAGGTCGCCCATTGCTTCCAGAACGTGTTGATGTTGCTTGCCCTGAAGATGGTTCTGCAATGGAAAAACGAACTGGTCGCTTCGGTCCATTCCTTGCATCGGTCAATTATCCTGAAATCAAAACAGTTGTGAACCTCGATAAAAAAGGTGGTATCAAATATCCAACTCCACCTGCTCTTCTTATTGAATCATTACATTGCGAGAAATGCGAAAGCCCAATGAATTTGCGTGAAGGCAAACGTGGACCTTGGCTAGGATGCTCTACATTTCCAAAGTGTAAAGGAAGAATGGGATGGAAAACACTTGAAGATGATGTCAAAGATGAACTCGAAACCGCCCTTCGCACACATCTAGACGCCAACCCACAAGTCATCATTACCACGTTAGGCGGCAAAGTTATCCCTGAAGGAACACCAATCGAAGATTTATTGATAGAGGGAAACGTTGCAGAACTCGAAACCTTCGACGATTAATTAACACTGGGTTAATATTCGAGCTGAATTTAGTTCGTTAACTCGGGGTTAATTAATCTACAATAGAAGCATGCAGCGAAAGGAAACGAAAAAAATTCGAGTTGGGGATATTGCAATTGGTGGCGATGCGCCAATCTCCGTGCAATCAATGACATCTGGATATACACATGAAATCGATTCCTGTGTTGAAGAAATCAATCGTCTCGAAAAAGCAGGAGCGGATATTGTCCGAGTAGCAGTTCCAGAAAAGAAAGATACATCCGCACTCTCAGAAATTCTTTCTCAAGTAAGCGTTCCAATTGTCGCCGATGTGCACTTTCACTTTAAACGTGCTATTGAGGCAGTAGATGCAGGTGTCCACAAAATTCGCCTTAATCCGGGCAATATTTCTGATATTGAACAAGTTCACTCCGTCATTGATGCTTGCAAAGATGCAAACATTCCAATTCGGGTAGGCGTCAACGAGGGCTCGATTGTTGAACGCAAGGACAAACAAAAACGTCAGAAAGAACTCGCTTCGTTTTTCGCAGATAGAGATCACGGACACCTACTTGCAATGATGATTGCAAAAGTCGAAGAGTATCTAGACATTTTTGAAAACAGAGATTTTCAAGATATATGTTTAAGCGCAAAATTGATGGACGCAAAACTCGTAATAGATATTTACAAGGAGTTATCTAAAAGGTTTGATTACCCTCTTCACCTTGGAGTCACCCATGCTGGCCCACGTGAAACTGGTTCCATTCGATCAATCACTGCGTTGGGTTCCCTTCTTTCACAAGGAGTAGGTGACACTATTAGAATTAGTTATGCAAGCGACCCATTGTATGAAGTTATCGATGGTATAGAACTCCTAAACTGTTTAGGGTTACGAAAACGGATAGGTGCCGAACTAATTGCTTGCCCAAGTTGTGGTCGCATTCAAGTTGATTTATTTAAATTAGTCGAAGAGGTTCGTACACAACTTGAGAACGAAATAACTGTTCCAATGAGGGTTGCTGTTATGGGATGCATTGTAAATGGGCCCGGAGAAGCAGAGGGAGCTGACGTCGCTGTTTTTGCTGGTGACCGTAAAGGAATTATTTACGTTCAAGGAGAACGTGTTGCAAATATTACTGAAGAAGAGATTTTAGAAAGGCTCTTACTAGAATGTAAAACATTGCAAGAAAAAGTACTCCAAGGGAAAACTAAACTCGGGGAAAAAGCCATCTCTATTATTGCACCTGTTACTGTCGATGGTGAACAAGTATGAGAAATACTCGCAACATAGGTTTTACAATTATTGAATTGCTTGTAGTAGTAGCAATCATTGGCATTCTCATTGGTGTGTTGTATCCAGCACTAACATCTGCAAGAGCAAGAGGCAAAAAAACAAACGAGTTAAATCTCATTCGCGAGACAGGAAAAGCTTGGATTATGCACAATGGGATGCACCAAGACAAATTACTTGATGGTTACTTAAGCGCCGATATTCAAAGATATAGAGACCTTGCTTGGGTTTTTGAAGGCGATCAACTTGTAATGCCGGCTCCGGATTTTGCCCCTTCTAGCCCAAACGACGCAGGTCCGTGGACTTGGAGGTTGCTTTCATACATGGATTACGATTGGAGATCATTACTATTTTACGATGACCTTGAATGGGACATCAATTACGACGATGTTCTTTCTCACGCGAGCCAAATTGCAACTCAACCCGCATTTGGGTATAACGGCTTCTACTTAGGTGGATGGTGGGAGTTTGACAATCACACTGAACAACCAAAAGTCATATTTGGTGATGTAACACTCGCCGACGGAAGAAAAACAAGCGTAGTTACAACATCATATTCACAAATTAAAAAAACAAACAAACAAATCGTTTTTTGCAGCACTTTCCTTGCAACAGAAGGTGTACATGAAGAAAAACAAGATGATGTTGCTGGTACTTTTATGTCAATCCCAAGCGTTCTTGCGCGTGTTAAAAAATGGAAGCCCGCGCCCATGAATAAAATCGAATCAATGTCTAACACATACGTTCCTCTTGGGCGATTCAATGGAATGCCAGCAATTTGCTTTGCAGACGGAAGTACAACTAATATCAATCTTGAAGAACTTATTGACCAATCAATGTGGATTCCAAAAGCTCAAAAGATTGGTAATCTCCCAGCAAGTAAATTCAGCCATACACAATAAATTCTTAATTTGTCTCTTCTTTTTTCTTATTCGCGTTATGAAGTTGCAATCGAAGCATTGCTCTCATTTGACGCATATATTTTTCATCAAGTAATGACTCGTTCGGATTCACCTTCATCGCAGTTATCCATTTTTCTTCCGTTGGCATGTAACCAAATTGCGTGGAAAGACGAGTTGATAAGTCAGCCATGTGCCCCGCACCATACAGAACACCAATAGAAGATACATCTTCAATAACGGCTAAAGTTGCAGCAATATCTTTTAGTACTTCTGTATTGCGATCAACAATAATTACCTGAGCCAACTCTGGCTGCACACCTTCAAGCATCTTGTCACTTTCTGGCATTGAAAGCATTTCAATCATAAGTAATTTCGCAGTTTGCCTAGCTCCCCCTTTTGTAAATGAGTCAAGCATAGGAATCAATTTCATAAAACCAGATGCAATTTTTGCAGTAAATGACTCCCCTGTAAGTGTTCCCAAGACCGAAGTATCTGCACCAAGATCATTCAATTTCGTTTCCACTTCATCAATTGTCAAATCGCTGCAAAACCAATTTGGTTCTTCATACGCCAATACGTCTAACTGAAATTCTAAGCCAAGAACATCAGCGAATTCTGCTTGTAATCCTATATTTTCTTCCTCTTCTGACAATTCATCTTCTTCATCGGCAATGACAACTGTGCGCCTTGCAGTTAAATCACTCGCGATGCCTTCTCCGCCAATTGCTCCATCGGAACCAAAACTCCAAATAATAATTTCGTTTGTTGCAGGATTAACTTGCAAAACAAATGGTCGTCTCCAAGCATCCACAGAAGCGTCCTCAACAAAATTTGATAGGCGACTATCAATTAAAGATGCGTCTGCTATTACGTCTTCTAGTGTTTCTGGAACTGAGTCCGATTCCTCTGCACACCTTTTTGCAACATCAGCAACAAATTCCAATGATTTTTTAGTTGATGCGACCCTCTCTTCATCCGTTGCTCCACTTGGCGGTCTTGAACCGGTGGGCCTAACAGATTCGTACAAGACAATATCCATTTCATCTAGAAGAATAGTGACTTCCTCGTAGAAGGATTCTTCCGCTACATGTGCTACCCCGATAAGCCAAAGGTCTGGTTTTTCTTCTGCCTCATATTTTCGAGACACTATTTCAATCGATACAACATTTTCACCCTGAGTTCTTCTTGTCCACTCCAATGATGGTTCAGAAACTACTGGTGGCTCTTGAATCAAATTTACAAGAATCAAAACTGCGTAAAGTGTAATCATGTATTTTCTCCCTGTTGTGCAGCGGCAATCATTGCTTCGATTCTGCCAAACGCCCTTGCTGACCACCCACGAAAGAGCATGTAGGGGAATAATGTAACAAGAGCAATTATCAAACCAAACGCAGTTGTCAATAATGCTGCTGCTATTCCTCCGGCAACATCAGATGGGTCAGTCAATACTGACTCTGCTCCTAGTAACTTAAAAGAGTCAATTATTCCAATAACAGTTCCAAGAATTCCAAGAAGTGGCGCTGCTGTAATAATTGTCGAGAGTGCAACCATGTATCTATCGATACGCGGTCGCTGCGCTTCAACAGCACTCATCGCTACAGCATCGCTCGAACCATGTTCTAGCATCGCTTTTCCAATAGCACCGTAAGGAGAAGAATCACGTTTAATCATTTTCTTCACCGTCTCAGAGTCACCACGAAGAAAAGCACCATTCAAAACATCTAACCGAGCAATCGACCCCCTACCACCAACCAATATCCAAAACCAACACCGTTCCAAAATTAGAGCAACACTTAGGATGCTAACTAAAAGGAGGGGAATCATTACATACCCTCCCTTGTCTAAGATTGATAATAGATCTTGCATTACTTCTTCTTGCATGTCGTAGATTGTAGGTTTAGAACATACAATCCGTGTGTGACAAACCTATCTTTTCAAAATCCACCCCCAGAGTTGCTAGAAATCGCACCAATCATCGAGTCAGAACTTGCATCAAGGCTAGATGAGCTTCAATTACCTTCTAACCTAACCGAATCAGCAAAATACGCCGTTATGAATGGTGGTAAACGAGTTCGGCCAGCACTAACACTCCTTTGTTGTGAATCGGTTGGTGGAACACGTGAACAAGCATTACCAGCTGCTATTGCGGTTGAACTCATACACTGCTTTAGTTTGGTTCACGATGACCTACCCGCTATTGATAACGATGACATACGTCGAGGGAAACCGACTTTACACATAAAATCAGGTGAAGCAATGGCTCTACTTGCAGGTGATTTACTACTACCTGTGGCTTTTTCACAGTTAATCACTGATGAGTACCACTCAGAACAACAAGCAGAACTCACGAAATTATTAGCAAAAGCAACGAGGGATATGGTCATAGGGCAAGTTTATGACACCCTTGGCGGTCTTCCAGAGCATCTAAGCGCAAAGCATCAACTCGAGGAAATCCACAGAAATAAAACAGGTGCTTTAATCCAATGTGCTTGTGAAATGGGTGCAATTTGTGGAGATGCTTCCTTGACAGAAAAGGATGCAATTTCTACGTTCGGCAAGACAAACGGACTCATGTTTCAAATTGTTGACGATCTCATTGATTTACATGGATGCCCATTTCACGTTGGCAAAGCAACTGGTAAAGACGAAGAGGCAGGCAAGACAACTTATCCAGGAATTCTGGGTGCAGAAGCATCAAAACAAGCTGTGGAAGAACTTCAAAAACAAGCAGAAACGGCACTATCTACGTTAGGAAGTAACGCAGAAACCTTGTTATCTTTCAATCTTTGGATGGCTCATAGGACACGTTAAGCGTACAATACATTGTTCAAGATGACCACCCACCTTCTTTCTACAATCAAAAGTCCAGAAGATCTAAAAAAGATTCCTATTTCTGACTTACCAAAACTCGCCGATGAAGTTCGCCATGCAATTTGTGAACAAGTCAAAAAGGGTGGAGGGCATTTAGCATCAAATTTAGGCGTTGTGGATTTAACCATTGCCCTTCATTACGTATTTGATTTTTCACACGACAGAATGCTTTTTGATGTCGGGCACCAATGCTATACACACAAGTTGCTAACCGGACGACAGCCACTTCTTGAAAAACTACGCCAAAGAGGTGGCATGTCTGGGTTCCCCTCTCCGGATGAATCAACATACGATTTGTTTTCAGTAGGACATGCTGGTACTGCAATTTCAACTGCAGTTGGCATGGCCAGAGGCGACACCCTAAAAGGAGAAGCATACGAGCCAACTACCAACAACGATGGTCGAAGAGTCGTTGCATTTGTTGGAGATGCATCTATTGTCAACGGGGTAGCAATGGAAGGATTAAATAACGCTGGCACATTAAAACGCCAGTTTTTAATTGTTCTCAACGACAACAACATGAGCATAGCCAATCCACAAGGTGCTATAGCAGATTATTTTGATCACCTAAGAGTTGGATCAACTTACCGCTCTATGAAAAAAGCTGCCAAAAATGTTATGGGGAAACTTCCTGGCGGTTCAATGCTAGAAGATATGTCACATCGAATGACTGAAATGATGAAGGATGCAATTTTTGAGGATTCTTGGTTTGAACATTTTGGCTTACTTTCAATTGGCCCAATGGACGGACACGATCTACCCTCATTAATTGAGATGCTCATTGAAGTACGTGACGTCGATCGACCGCTTATTCTTCACGTGCATACTACAAAAGGCAAAGGGTACGAATACGCAGAAAAAGATTCGACTACATTCCACTCTTCAAAGCCGTTTGCTATAACAAATACATGCGTTGAAATGCAACCCTCTGGAAGAAGTTTTACTTCAGCATTTGCCGACTCTCTTTGTGATCTTATGCTTCGGGATGACAGAATCGTTGCAGCAACTGCAGCAATGCCTGACGGAACCGGTATTGATAAAGCGATCGAGAAATACCCGAATCGTGTATGGGATACTGGAATTTGTGAATCACATGCAATGGATATGCTCGCTGGAATGGCAAAAACCGGCTGCAAGCCATTCTTTGCTGTTTATTCAACATTCTTACAGCGTGCTTTTGACCAAGCGTTCCAAGAGGTATCACTTCAAGGATTACCGCTTCGACTTTGCCTTGACAGAGCTGGAGTTGTCGGTGGTGATGGTGCAGTACATCATGGATTTTGCGATGTTTCACTTTTAAGAGTACTCCCTGATGCCGTGATAATGGCTGCAATTGATGAGCCCTCTTTGCGAGAAGCGATGACTTTCATGGCAAACTATGACGCCGGACTAACCGCAGTTAGATATCCGCGCGACACTGTGCAAGAACTTGAACAAAGTTGTCCACCATTCAAACTTGGAAAGGCACATCCTTTAAGAATAACTAACAACCCAAAACTAGCAATTCTTGGTTTCGGTACAACAACTCTTGATGCTCTAAAAGCAGCAGATATCGTTGACAGTGAGGCAATTGATGTCTACGACTCCCGTTTTGCAAAACCAGTTGACTATAAACTTCTTGAAGAACTAATTTCTAACAAGATTCCAATTATCACAGTCGAAGACCACTCTATAGTTGGTGGATTTGGCTCCGCAATTCTTGAAGAAGCAGCCAAACGTAAACTTGATTCTTCATACATCACTACTCTTGGACTACCAGACAGATGGATTGGTCATGGATCTCGAAAAGAACAACTCGCAGAAGCGGGTATCGATGCAACTGGTATAGCTTCGGTTGCATCTCGTATCTTGAATGAAACACCTTCCGAAACACCATCTGTTGTAACAAATTAAAGTAACGATTCTATGTCTATTCTCATTATCGAACACAGTGATTTAACTGGATCTGACCGCCTCGGCCAACGCCTCCTAGAAGATGGACATCGCTTGCAAGTAGTGCGAGTACACCTTGGGGAAGAACTTCCAACTGACCTTACTGAAATTGATGGAGTTATAAGTTGTGGTGGACCACAGGAACCTATCTGTAATGAACCGTGGGTAGAGCAAGAACTTTCTCTACTTAAGGAAGCCGACTCTAAAGAATTGCCTGTCTTTGGACTATGTCTTGGTAGTCAATTACTAGCAAGAGCTTTAGGTGGCGAACTTTCAAAGTGTGAATCACCAGAATTTGGATGGTATGAAGTATCTCTTACCCCAGTTGGCAGAGCAGATTTTATTCTTTCTGGACAACCTTGGGATGGACCGCAATTCCATTGGCATAAATGGCAAGTAAGCAAACTCCCAGAAGGTGCAACCCTACTTGCATCCAGTCAACTGTGCAATGTTCAGGCATGGATGAAGGGTGTTTGCACATACGCTGTGCAATTCCATCCCGAGTGTACAAAAGAACTTATTGAATCTTGGATTGAAGATGATGCAAAACATTTAGAAGAGGCGAATATCTCCTCTAAACAAATCAAAGAAGATACAAATACCAACTTAGAAGATTACATTCGATTAACGAACCGCCTTTTCGATTCAATCTCACAATTACTCATGCCTATGCAAAATCGTTTAGTTCGACAACGTCAATAACTCGTGTGTAAGATTCCCCACTATCTAAAACCATATCAGGATGCTGTTGATGAACACGGAGGAACATTCGATGCAACACTTTGGCGTTCAAGAGATGGTCAAAAACTTCGATTCAAAACATTCTGTGATTTCATTGATTTCACTGGAGCAACTATTTTGGATGTTGGTTGCGGAGTAGGTGATTTTTCTGATTATTTGATTCAGCATGATATTAAATTCAAATCGTTTCACGGAGTCGATGCAATGGAAGCGATGATAACGACTGCTAAGAATCGACAACTAGAACGTACTACATTTTCAGTATGTGACATGGTTGAAAATTCGGAAATTTTCACTGGCTTCGATTGGATAACGTTCTCGGGAACTCTCAATGCAATCGATGAGATTATTGCAATGTCTACAATAAAAACAGCGTTCGAAAAATGCAGGCAAGGTGTTGCATTCAATTTCTTATCAAACCAATCCGGCCGTGAATCCTCATCGGAGGACTTATCCCCTGCAACTCGTTTTAAAACCATGCAATGGCTTGAAAACGCACTTAACCTTTCTAAAAACGTTGACTTCACACAATCCTATCTCAACGGCCACGACGCCACAATCGTCATACATAAATAAACAATCCCGCGGGTCGTTTCCTGCTTCGCAGGGTGACAGTCACTTCATATATATGAAAAAGATGAGTGAATTTCCGCAGTTATTGTGGGTTTGAACAAAAACCATATTACAATGCAGTTCGATTGGAGAAAAGAACAATGGAAACCAAAACATCAACATCAAATCAAACAACTTTAAAAGTTGTTGCTACTACTGGTGGATTTAAATCATTCGTTGCCTTCCTTGCAGCAATGTTTATTTTCCTAATCGTATTTCTAGTTGGAATAATTTTTGGAATCTCTGGCTTTGCGGCAGCGACAAAGGATACTGGGCCAGTACACACCCACGTCGCTCACGATGGGGACTCTTCAACTATTGCTGTACTAAATGTTTCTGGAGTAATCGATGACGGTAACGCTTCATACGCAAAACAGGCGATAGATGCAATCCTTGAAGAGGACTCTGTTCGCGCTGTTGTATTAAGAGTCAATTCTCCGGGAGGTGGAGTTACAGCTTCTGACGAGATATGGCACAATGTTCAACGATTAAAAGAAGCCGACTTGCCTCTCGTTGCAAGTTATGGTGGGGTTGCTGCATCTGGTGGATACTACATTTCATGTAACGCAGATCATATCCTCGCCCAACAAACAACAATCACAGGTTCTATTGGCGTCATTGCAAACATCATGACGTTCCAAAACCTTTTAGAAATGATTGGCGTTAAACCAGTCACTCTCATCGCAAAGGACTCACCAGAGAAGTCGGTTGCAAACGACGTATTCCGCAATTGGACTGTCAAAGACAAGCAAAAAGTGACAGGTATTCTCGATGCAATGTATTCCGTCTTTTATGACAGGGTACAAGAAGGACGAGGCGGCGTAGTCCAGAATGAGAAGCAGCTCGCTGATATTGCAAACGGCTCTGCTTACACTGCACAACAAGCACTGAACAATGGATTGATCGATGAAATCGGATATCTAGATGATGCTCTTGTCGTTGCACAACAACGATCTGGACTAACCAATTCGAATCCGACCATTGTTCACTATTCACGCGCTACACCTTCGTTTGGTGATCTTCTTGGCGTTCAATCAAGTGAATTCTCTGCATCCGACTTACGGTCGATGTTGCAAGAGTTTTCAATGCCAAAACTAATGTACCTCTACAATAAATAACCACAACACTTAGGTAAACACATGTCCATATTCTTGCTTTGTGCGGCTCTTTCGGCCGCTTGTGCTTCCCCTGCGTCCACACTTAATGACGAAGATATCCAGAAATCTATAACAAAGATTTCAACTGAACTTATATCAAGACACGACCCGACACATTGCTGGGAAAATAGGGGCAATTCTAAATCCTCAGGATGGTTAACTAAATACAAGGGAGGAACAACCTCATTGACAACTCTCTCATTGTTATCTGCAGGAGTGTCGGTTCATGCACCTGAAATTAAATCTGCGGTAAGTTATTTAGAAAAAATTAAACACCCAAGCACATACGTCCTTGCAACTAGAACCAGTATTTGGTCGATGTTGCCAAGACGATACAAAAAGAATTTAGCTAGGGATACAAGACAACTAGTATCAAATATGGGCATCTCTTCTGGAAGTTGGGGAAACTACGATGTTCCACCTAAAACAATTTCCTCTGCTTCACCGCTGAATAGAGAGTTCGGAATGATTGCCCTACGTGAGGCCGCAAGAAGTGGGCACCGAGTTCCAAAAAAGTGTTGGTTAGCGATTGCGGAATCAACGCTAACAACTCAACAGAATAATGGTGGCTGGTCGTATGAACAGAGCGTAAATAGTGGTACACCATCATCAAACATGACAGTTGCTGCGCTAAATTGCCTTTTGGGTGTTGATGAAATAATTGGCAATAACCTTACAAAACAACAATCGGATTGGCTACACAGTTCAATCAAACGAGCACTATCGTGGTTGAACAAACATGCAACCACTGACGAGAATGTAGGTGGCACAACTTTGATGAGTTATCTTTATGGGTTAGAAAGAGTAGCAATGTCATGCGGGCTCGCTGAGATTCATAATAAGGACTGGTTTCAAGATGGCGCAAGAGCAATTATCAAAACCCACTGTGCTGGTCGCAAGGCAAAAGGAAGCACAACAAATTTATCATTTGCACTCTTGTTCCTTTCACGTGGCCGAATCCCAATTGCATTGTGTGAACTCACTAAAGAAGATGGGATTATTGACCCAAATAGAACCGCTGATATTATTTCTAGAAGGTTATCAAATCAAACAGAGCAATCGCTAACATGGCAGTTAGTTACTAATAAAGAACGCGTCGAATCTTGGCTGGCCGCTCCTGTTTTGTTCATCCAAAATTATCATTCAATTCCAAGTGACTTAAGTAAACTAAAGACATACTTAGATAGAGGTGGGCTAATTGTGATGCTTACTCCGAATAGAAATGAAAAGGACTTTTCCTCAATTGCAAAAGCACTTTGCAAAAGCATTACACCAATAGAGGTCGATGACTCACACTGGTCAAAATCCTTGATATCTGTTATAAAAAAAGTCAAAATCACAACTTGGCACGACGGTGTTCGTGATCGCATTCTCCTGATTAACGGTACTTCAGAGTCACTAATTCGCTCTAAAAAAAACATGCTTTCAAAAACCCTAGTTAACATCTGCTGCGGGGCTGCTGAACTCAATCTGTGGAAGCCAAGAGTATCTAAACCTATCGACACAAAATCAAATAAAACTGTTTGGGTTGCTGAGCACGACGGGAGCTGGAGTGCCGAACTTGAGGGATTAAAAAAATGGAAGGTAAAATCGAAACCTATAAATGATATTAAAAAAGGGAAACTTGTCCTTGTGGGGGGACTGCATGAAAGAGAAGCTACCGATGAACTTGCAAAACAAATTTTACGTCTTGCAAAAAATGGCTCTACCGTTCTTGTGGAATCAATCGGTGGAAGGAACCAGTTTGCTGCGACAATGCAAACACAAATTGAACAATTAACCAAAAACAACTTCACTCCAAATGTTCAACTTAAAGGGGTCTCAGGTCAACGAGGATGGTCTATCTACAACCACAAGAAATTAGAGCCACCAATGTGTGCTTCTTTTGATACTGGAAAAGTCATCATTGTAAACAGCGATCTTAGGAATGGCTTGCTTGACCACACCGCATGGGGAGTGCATGGATACGACGCTACTGCTGCCATCCATGTTATCGACACTCTCCTAAATGGTTAGATGCACTACACTGGTGTTGTGAAACAATATTCTTCAATTACGTTTGCTAGCGTGCTATGTCTTTCAGTAATTGCTGCGTTCATTGTTTCTAATGAACAACAGAAGAAACAAACAAAGCGATTACTATCTTCTTCTTCGATTAAAGACCAACTTGATGGAATCGAACAAGTTAAGAATGAGCCATTAGATTTTCTTATAGATTTGCTCAGCCCTTTTCTTGAAAGTAAAAATGAAGCATCAGACCTAGCACAGGAAACTTTAATTGCTGGAGCATTCAAACAAGAACGATTAAAAGACCTAAACAATCTAAATGTAAATCGAGAATTACTTGAAGCCGCTCATTGGTGGAAAACAAAACCAAAAATACAAACTATTCCAAAGATATTGGTAGACCAAAACGTCTCTGCACACATTACGCACCTTGCTTGGTTTTTAGGAATAGAAGACGCCCCTACATTCTCAATGATGACTAAATTGACCAAAAATGGCACTGGCCGTAGTGTTCTAATCTCCGTCCTTACAATTGAGAAATTTGGAACCTCCGTACAGATTCAAGATCTAATCAAAACGTGGTCTACGGATTATGATTTAGATAGAAGAAAAGCAGCAATCTTGCTTGGAGTACTAATTGGCTCAACAACAGAACCAATTCAGTCACAAATCGAAGAACTCAGTACACTTCAAACTGTTTGTCTTGAAATGAAAATCGAATTAGTATGGAGGACGATGCATAATGAAGATGGAACAATCAATCCTGAGATTGCTCTTGTGGGGATGTTAGCAAACAAGGATGTATTCTTCCCAGTACTGTTAGATAGCGTATCCGATGGTTTATGGGCTCATCCCGAAGACCCAATAGCACTTGCGTTTCATTTTGCTCCAGAGATTGCTAATCGGATTCCGTTCGAATTATTGAAGGGTGAGAAAACTAGATTAAAATGGTGGACCCTCTTCTCTTGCGGGCTACTCCTTGAAGAACGATGATACTCAAATGAACTCAACGACAGCACTAAGCGTTCTCATGATGCCAAAAGATGCAAATATCTATGGGACTATTTTTGGCGGCATCATCCTTTCGTACATTGACCAAGCGGGTTTTGTTGAGGCGAGAAGGCATGGTGTGCACAGATGGCTTACTGCTTCGGTTGATCGGGTTGACTTTAAAAAACCTGTTTACGTTGGCGACGTTGTACGTTTTCATACGAAGACCTTACAAACTGGTTGTTCATCAGTTAATATCGAAATCACAGTCGAATCCGAACGTTACGACTCTGGTGAGAAGGTTGTTGTCACCAAAGCAACTATGACAATGGTAAGCGTTGATGCTTGTGGTAAAGCCATTCCATTCGACTCACCTCCAACTATTGATTCCACTGGAGAATCGACATGACAACAAAACTTGCTGTTCTTTTTAGTGGAGGTGGAACAACAATATTGAATTTGCTTGATCAAATCGAGGACAAAAAACTCGACGCCGAAATCATCCTTTCGATTGCTTCAAGAAGTGACATTGAAGGAATAGACCGTCTTGCAGAAAGAGGCATCGATGTTGCCGTTGCAAAGCAAGAAGGTGATTCAAGCGAGGTTATTGATAGAAAAATTCAAGCGTGGCTTGATGACTCCAAACCTGATTTAATTTTACTCTGCGGCTATCTGAGGTTGTTTAGGTTAGAGCCTTGGATGGAAGGAAGAGTGCTTAACATCCACCCAGCCCTTCTTCCTAACTTTGGCGGCAAGGGAATGCATGGGCTCAATGTCCACAAGTCAGTGATAGAACATAGTGAGTCAAAATCTGGCTGTACGGTGCACTACGTGGATGACGAATATGACCACGGCCCAACAATCATTCAAAAAACGTGCGACGTGTTAGAGAACGACACGCCAGAATCCCTTGCAAAACGGGTTTTTGAACTTGAATGTCTCGCCTACCCCGAAGCAATTCGTCTAGTTGCTTCCAAACTCAATGTATGATGCACTTAGAATGAGCAAACCAAACTCTAAACAGAAAAAAACTAAAAGACCATTTTTACGAGGTCTCGCGGTTCTCTTGCCATCTGTTCTAACTCTATGGCTAATCGTAAAGGCATATCAATTTATCGATTCAACAATTGCCGAACCAATCAATCGAGGTATCAGGGCTGGATTTATTCAACTTCCTAATTATATTCCATCCATTCGAGATACATTTGCAATGGGTCCCACTCCTGAAGAACTAAAGGAAGCTGCTGAAAAAGCTGGTATCGCTGTTTCCAATAGTTCGGAGATTCAAGAATTAGCCCAAGAAATGTTGGCAACTTCTGTTAACACTTGGTGGAACGAACACCCATGGATGAACTTCCTAGGACTTATTGTCGCTGCAATAATAGTTTACATTTCGGGACGTCTCGTTGGCGGTTTTATTGGTCGAGCATTTTATCGACGCATCGAAAAAATCATGGTCGCAGTTCCAGTGATTCGCAAGGTCTACCCTTATGTAAAACAATTGGTGGATTTTTTGATTAGCGACGAAGACACTCCAAAATTTAGCCGCGTAGTTGCTGTTGAATACCCTAGAAAAGGAATTTGGTCTGTTGGCTTTATGACAGGAGAATCATTAAAAATAATCGAAAAAAAGATTCCTGATTCCGTCACTATTTTCATCCCGAGTTCGCCAACACCATTCACGGGATACACAATCACGGTGCCTAAAACTGACACGATTGACCTTCCAATCACTGTGGAAGAAGCCATCCGTTTTGCTGTCAGCGGTGGCGTTTTAGTGCCAGATCATCAAAATATGGCCGGCTTAGAACCTGCTAAAATGGAAGCCAAGGAAACTCCTGAGCAAAACAAGGAATAGAAGAAGGTATAACCAATGCAAATCAACGTAACAAGTAAAAACCTCGAAATGACTCCTGCAATCGAGGAATACGCTCAAACAAAGGCAGAAAAACTTACTCGTTTCTATGACCGAATAGAACAAATTGAAGTAAAAATTGAAAAAACCACTCGTGGCTTCATCGCAGAAATAATCACTGATGTAGAACACCATGACAACATCATCTCTAGTTGCGAAGATGATGATTTACATGCATCCATCGATAGTTGTATCGACAAAAACGTTCGCCAATTAACCGACCTTAAATCAAAGACACGTGACCACAAGCACAATACTCCTACCGGAGGGCAAGAACGATGAAACTTATGGATATCGTTGTCAAAGATGCGATTATTCCCGAGCTCAAAGCAACCAACCGTGATGGCGTCATCAACGAATTGGTGGATGCACTTGTATCGTCTG
Organism: uncultured Isosphaeraceae bacterium; assembly: GCA_964558055.1. Taxonomy (GTDB): domain Bacteria; phylum Planctomycetota; class Phycisphaerae; order Phycisphaerales; family SM1A02. Next base: position 26,784 of record CAZLCM010000002.1, read on the forward strand.
GTTGCGTGACAGATGACCAACGTGACGATTTTGCGAAAGCGATTATACGTAGAGAGAATAAGGGTTCAACTGGATTCGGGCACGGTGTTGCTGTTCCTCACGTTAAACATTCCGACATCAAAACAATGCATATCGCAATTGGCAATAGCATTAATGGTGTAGATTTCAAAGCACTCGATCGTGAGCCGGTCTACTCTATTGTTTTGTTACTAAGCCCCGAAGACCAACCAGAAAACCACCTAGACGCGATGGAAGCAATTTTTAGCTCCCTAAGTCAAGACACATTTAGGCGCTTCCTTCGCCAAGCGAGTTCATCTGATGATGTGCTCACTCTTTTGGCTGAAACAGATAACGCCGTTCGATAAGGACCGTTTTTTAATTTATTTGCTTCAAATCGGCACTTCTATTTGAAATGCCAACACTATCACCCCCTACTAGATTATGGCTAAGACATCAACAACAGTAAAAATCACAAATCGGCTAGGCATGCATGCACGCCCCGCTATGGTGTTTGCTGAACTTGCTGGTAAATTTTCTGCTGTAATCACAGTCGGGCACAAAGACAGCGACCAAGTTGATGCGAAATCCATAATGCAACTCATGATGCTTGCCGCAACTCAAGGTACAGCATTAACCATCTCCGCTGACGGAGATGACGCAGACGCCGCCATCGCAGAACTCGTCTCCCTAGTCAAATCCGGTTTCAACGAATAAACATTTGCTCGGAGAAAACAATCCCGCGGGTCGTTTATTTTTGCCGCGGGAAAGTTTATCTACGAAGTTGTTCTGCTCGTAAATCACGTGACATCAAAGATTTAATTGCCTCCTGCAATGGTAGGTCTTCGTAAAGAACGCTGTACATTGCATTTGCAATTGGCATATCAACTGCAAGTTCTTCCGCTAGAGAGTGGACTGCTTTTGTTGTTGCAACGCCCTCCACCACTGAACCCATAGTTTCAGTAATTGTCTTTAGTTCCTCACCCTTACCAAGTCGTTCGCCACAGGTTCGATTCCTGCCGTATGGGCTAAAACAAGTCGTGGCTAAATCACCAACACCTGCAATCCCAAAGAATGTTTCTAACTGAGCACCAAGTGTAACACCAAGACGTGATATCTCTGCAAGTCCCCTTGCAAGCATCGCTGATTTTGCGTTATCGCCTAAATCCATTCCGTCACAAATCCCCGCTGCAATAGCGACTACATTTTTTAGGGCTCCAGCGAGTTCAACACCTAATGGGTCCCCATGTGTATAAATACGAAGCCAAGGTACATCAAACAAATCTTGTACTTGTTTTGCCACCTTATTATCAATCGAACTCGCAACCATAGCAGCAGGTTGCCTTAAAACCAATTCGGTTGCAATAGTTGGGCCAGATAACACGCACATGCAATGTTCGCCTTGTACAACATCTTCTATAACTTGGGTTGGTAAAAGATTTGTCCCAACTTCAATCCCCTTGGCAACACATGCAATCGGAACACCGTCTTGAATTGATGAAGACAAACCACTCCAAACGTCACGGATGAACTGTGTTGGAATGGCATTTAATGCAACATCAACATCTGAAAAAACTTCATCAGCGTTCGGGGTTACTCGAATTGAATCGGACAGAGTAAAGTTAAGCAGACGTCCAGATTTTCTTCTCTGAGCAAGATCGTCGACATGGCTTGGAAATGGTCCCCATAATTTCACATTCGACCCCCTAGCAGCCAGAGCATCGGCCATAACAAGTCCCATTTGCCCATCACCAATGACGGCTATCGTAGTCATAGTACGCTTACTTTCGTTGAGTTCATATATCCCATAAGATTACTAGAATCCTACACGAACAATACACCCTAAATAGGGCTATAGTAGGAAGGAATCACGAAGGAATCACATTTTATGACCGAATCTGCTTTTAACGATCAACCAAACCAATCTGGAGCCATGGAAGGTGCTCAAAAACTAGAGAGGCGACTCCTCATTGCCCTTGGCGGTGGCGTCCTACTAGCTGTTTCGTGGATTGGACATCTTCTAGGTTCCCATCCCCTTATTGCTCAAATTCCATCCGCAATAGGCGCAATCATTTTGGTAATCCCTCTTCTTGCAGGTGCATGGAATGAAATTAAAGAAGGCAAGCCGGCAAGCGACTCGCTCGCTTCATTAGCAGTAGTCGCTGCTCTATCCGCTGATATGTACTTGGCTGCAGGGTTTCTCGCACTCTTCCTTTGGATGGCAAATCTAATTTTAAGTAGGACTGCTTGGGGCGCACAACGTGCCATTAAAGACCTTGTTGATTTAACGCCAAAACAAGCGCGGCTTTTAGAAGATGGAAATGAGAAATCTGTAGCAATTCAAGACATTTCTATTGGAATGATTGTGAGAATTCGCCCTGGTGAAAATTTACCTGTCGACGGAACAATAGTTGCGGGAAATTCAGATATTAACCAAGCATCTCTAACCGGCGAAGCTGTTCCGATAGAGGTTGAAACTGGAACAGATGTTTATGCAGGAACTACAAACTTAACTGGACAAATTGACGTTCAAGTTACAGCGGTTGCTGCAGAAACAACTATCGGGAAAGTAGAGTCACTTATTCGAGAGGCTGAATCCACACGGACTCAAAAACAAGAACTAATCGAACAACTAGCATCCTATTACTTTTCAATCGTAGTTATGGTTGCTGCAGTTGTCTGGTTCTTTACAAGCAGAAGCGCTGACGAAGCGGTTCGAAGTGCAGCGGCTGTCCGTGCGATAACCGTTCTCGTTGTCACTTGCCCAGGTGGGTTATTAATTGCTCATCCAACCGCAATGGTTGCTGCTTTCGCCGCTGCTGCTCGCCTTGGAATTATGATTAAACACACAATGACTCTAGAGACCGCCGCTGGTGTTGATACAGTAATCATGGACAAAACAGGGACACTCACTACTGGGAATTTTGCAGTTAGCCGTCTTGCTCCAGCAGAAGGAGTAGAAGGTGCTACTCTTTTACAAGCCGCAGCTGATGCTGAACAACATTCTAACCACCCATTGGCAAAGTCCATATTAGAAACCGCAAACCAAGCAAACATTAATCCTAATGATGTTGATAACTATGAGGAAGTTCATGGCCAAGGTGTAATTGCACACACAGCAAACAGTGACATCTATGCGGGTCGTGGTGCTTGGCTTGAGGGATTGAATAAAACAATCTCCGCTCAAGTCAAAGCCGTTTCCTCAAAAATCGAAGGAATGTCGAGCGTTCACATCATGCTTGGCTCTCAATACTTAGGCGCTGTAGGTCTTGAAGATAAACTTCGCCCACATGCTGCAGAGGCAGTAGAAGACATGCGTAGGCACGGAGTTCGGCACGTATCGATTTTCACCGGCGATAGGCTTGATGTCGCAAAACGCGTTGCACAATCTGTTGGTGTTGATGCCATTGAAGCAGAGTGCCTACCCGAAGAAAAACACGAAGAACTTAAATATCTCATAAATCGTGGTCACAGCACTCTAGTTGTTGGCGATGGCATTAACGACGGCCCTATCCTTGCTACTGCTGATGTTGGTGTTGCAATGGGATTAAGCGGTTCAGATATTGCAACAAATAGTGCAGGCGTTGCTTTAATGAATGATGACCTTCGGAACATTCCGTTTTTGATTTCACTCGCTCGCAAAACAAAGAGCGTAATCGGTCAAAATATAGGCGCATCACTCGTTCTTGCCATTGTTGGATTAGCACTTGCTGCTACTGGCAATATCAATATATGGGTTACGCCTTTTTATTATGCTCTTGGTTACGTTGTTGTTATTGCAAACAGTTTACGCCTAATCCGATTCGGTGAAGAGTTTACCTCCGTCGTAGAATCGCAGAGAAAAATAGAAGAATCAAGAGTTCATAAACCGATTCGACAAATCGCAACAAGTTAAAAGTAATAAAAGAAAAATTATGCGACTGTTATGGACTCGTCAAGGAATACGTCTTGAATTGCACCAAGTAGTTGAACACCATCTTTCATTGGACGTTGAAATGCTTTTCGACCTGATATCAAACCGCAGCCACCCGCACGCTTATTGATAACCGCTGTTTGCACTGCTTGAGCAAAATCGTTTTCTCCTGAAGCCCCACCTGAGTTAATCAATCCACAGCGTCCGCTGTAGCAGTTTAGTACTTGGTACCGGCACAAATCAATCGGGTGGTCAGTACATAAATCGTCATACATTCCTTTATGGAATTTGCCGAAAGACGTCCCGTTTTCGTTCATTGCAACATAACCGCCATTGTTAGTCGCTTGTTTTTGTTTGATGATGTCAGCTTCGATTGTTACGCCAAGATGATTTGCTTGTCCGGTTAAATCCGCTGATGCGTGATAATCCGTACCGTTTACTTTGAAATCGCTATTGCGTAAGTAACACCATAGTACCGTTGCCATTCCAAGCTCATGAGCCAACTGAAATGCGTGTGCAACTTCTTGAATTTGTCTGCTTGATTCTTCTGAACCGTAGTAAATTGTGGCACCAACTGCTGCCGCACCAAGATTCCACGCCTCCTCAACAGTTCCAAACATAATCTGGTCAAAACTGTTCGGGCTTGTCATCAACTCATTGTGATTGATTTTGACAATGAAAGGGATTTTATGAGCGTAGTCCCTTGCAACTGTGCCAAGTACTCCAAATGTAGTGGCAACAGCATTGCAACCACCTTCAACTGCAAGGTCGATGATGTTTGACGGATCAAAGTAGAGTGGGTTTGGGGTGAATGAAGCACCGGCTGAATGTTCGATTCCTTGATCAACAGGAAGAATAGAAAGGTATCCTGTTCCACCAAGGCGGCCGTGATTGTAAATCGACGAAAGATTACGTAGGACCTGAGGATTGCGGTCACTATTTTTCCATGTTCTATCAACAAAATCACTGCCCGGCAGATGAAGTAAATCTGAGGAAACCTTTGCCTTGTATGAAAGTAGGTTTTCTGCCTCTGATCCAAGATATTCTGTAGTTGAAGTCATAATGGTCTCCTGTTTAAGAGGAGCATTATATCAACATAGGTTGTACTAAGTCAGATGCAAACTGCTTGCCCATCACGGCGCGAATCGCTTGCTCCGGCATACCCAGATTCGATTCCCTGCACGATTTGCCCGCCCCCAAATTCGACCGATTTGTTCTGAGAAATTACTATTTCATGCCCCATTGAACTCAACGACTCATATACCTCGTTTGAGAATCCAAATTCAATTCCGACTTTTTTATCACCCAACAATTTCCACCTAGGCGCATCGAGTGCTGCTTGAGGGTTTTGATTTGCAAAAACTAACCGAGTGACCACCTGAAGGTGTCCTTGTGGTTGCATCGGACCACCCATAACACCAAAGGGAGTTCGCATACTTCCCTGCTCAAGAAAACCAGGAATAATCGTATGAAACGGTCTCTTGTTTGGGCCAATCGAGTTCGGATGATTTGGATCAAGAGAAAAACCACGACCCCGATTCTGAAGGGCAATTCCTGTCCTTGGTACTACTATTCCAGAACCAAACCCCTCAAAATTGCTTTGAATAAAAGAACACTGCATTCCATTTGCATCACCAGTTGCAAGGTAAACCGTAGATGAATACCTAGGTATGGCTTCAGTATCAATTTTAGATGCTTCGTTAGTTATTTTGGCGCAATGATGTTTGATTCTTGCATCATCTAACAAGTCGCAACAATCACCAGAAATTTCAGGGTCAGCAACAAACGCATGCGCATCTACAAAAGCTCTTTTCATCGCCTCTATTTGTATGTGTAAAACATTTGGGTTGTCGCATTGAGATAGATCTACGCCCATCGCTTGGACAATTTTCATTGCTATTAATGCCGCAATTCCCTGACCGTTTGGTGGCAATTCATAGAATGTCGCTCCTCCAACATCAATAGATATTGGCGTAACCCATGAACTTTCGTGAGCCGCTAAATCCTCCTTGCGAAGAAATCCACCCCCTGACTTTGCTGCATCGTCCATCTGCTGCGCAAGATTACCAGTGTAAAAGGATTCGCCACTGGTCTCCATTATCTCTTCGAGAGTGTTTGCATGATCTGGCAACGTAATACATTGCCCAACTTCTGGGGGCTTCCCATTAAACAAAAACGTATCACACCATGATTGTTCACTTCTAAACCTATCAGTGCCATTTTGCCACCTTTGAGCAGTTTGTGGGGAAACCAAAAAACCGTTGCGTGCATACGAAATCGCCGGCGAAAAAATTTGGCTCAGAGCCAAATTACCGAACCGTTCATGAAGCATAATCCACGTTGCAACAGCACCGGGTACAGTCACGGGCAACCACCCAACTGAAGGAATCTCGCCATCAATCGACTTAGGCATAAGGGAAGGCGATTTTCCCGACCCGTTTATCCCGTAAATGTTCTTTCCATCGTGCACAATCGCAAACGCATCACCACCAATTCCGTTGGCGCACGGCTCAACAACCGTACTTGCAATTGCAGATGCAAGCGCAGCATCTACTGCGTTTCCACCAAGACGAAGCATTTCTAACCCCGCTTGTGAGGCAAGTGGTTGAGAACAAGCAACAACATTTTTACCAAGAACTGCTTCTCTATTTGATGAATAGGGGAGAGACCAATCCATCAATCAACCTTCTCAATCCACCCACCACAAATAACTCTTGTTCCTTGATAACAAACAACCGCCTGACCTGAGGCGCCTCCTCGTTGCGGAGAATCGAATTGTACCTCGATTGTATCTTTCACTTTTCTAACTTTACCAGAGGAAGGTGGTGAGTTGTATCGAATCTTTGAGGTGCAAGGCAACCAATCTTCGCTTGGGTCAATCAACCAATTCGTATCCTTTGCAACAACTCTATTCGTGTTGAGCAATTCTTCTCCGCCAATTGTCACTGTATTCAATATTGGATCCTTAGCAACAACATACATTGGCTTGCTCATGGCAATCCCGAGTCCTCTTCTCTGACCAATTGTGTATTTCTGCTGCCCTTCGTGTTTACCTATAACTTTACCATCTGCATCAAGTACTTCGCCCTGCTTTAAACACTCTGGAGTTCTCTTTGCTATTAAATTTAGATAATTATCATCAGGGACGAAACAAATTTCCTGTGAGTCGGGCTTATCAAAGACAGGTAAATCAAATTCTTTTGCTAGTTTACGAACTTCGCTCTTTTGCAAGTGACCGATTGGCAACATCATTTCCGCAATGCGATCTTTACTCGCTCCAAACAATACATAACTTTGGTCTTTACCTTCATCTATGCCCATGTGTAATTCGTTGCCGTTTTTAATTTGGGCGTAATGACCTGAGGCAACAAACTCAGCACCGATTGAGCTTGCATACTCGTGCAGTTTTCCAAACTTGAGCCAGTCATTACACCGTATACATGGGTTTGGAGTTCGGCCTGCATTGTACTCATCAACAAAATAATCGATAATTTTTCCAAAATCATCTTTGAAATCTAAAGCGTAGAACGACATCCCAAGTTTGGCACTTACGTGACGTGCATCATGTGCGTCATCTATCGAACAACATCCTTTGTGACCTATTGTTATCTCTTGTTCTACTTCATCACCTACCGAGCCAAGCCGCATAAAGCACCCTACGACCTCATGACCTTGCTTTGTCAATAACGCTGCTGAAACAGAAGAATCCACCCCCCCTGACATTGCCATTAAAACTTTTGCCATTCGCACAGTGTACTCCATGTGACTGTCACAATCCGTTGCAAAAAACTACCCGCGGGATTGTTTACAAACAAGATGTCAGCCAACCACACCCTCGTGTTATCATTTGGGTATGCTTGTGTATGCAGGAATAGATGAAGCAGGATATGGCCCTATGTTTGGCCCCCTCTGCGTTGCGTCTTCCGCATTTGAGCTACCCCATTACAACCCATCGGATGGTGCTCCTGATATGTGGGAGATGCTCAGCACAATCATTTGCAAAAAACGAAAAGATGCAAAACATAAAATCGCTGTTAACGACTCAAAACAACTCAAATCGAATGCAAAGAACAAATCGCTTACACATCTTGAGCGAGGAGTGTTCTCATTCATGTCTTGCATGGGACTTAAACAACCAAGTAATGACATCGACTTGTTTAAGGCACTTCAATGTGAGTTCGAGGAATCTAGTTGGACACAGTCAACAACTCCTCTACCTGTTGGAAACGATACAAAACTTCTTCAAATTGATGCTTCGCTGTTGGAGAGATCTCTTATTGATGCAAACATTCAATGTAAACATCTCACATGCACAGCAATAGATGCAAGGTTGTATAACAAGAGGACTGAACATACGAGTAAGGCATCGCTTAATTTCTCAATTGCAATGCAACACGTCGATCAGATAATTAGAAAATTTCCAGATAAACATCCACGCATAATGATTGATCGTCATGGAGGCAAGGTGAAATACCGAAACGACCTCCAACTCTCTTGGCCAGAGGCAAAAATTCAAGTTCTAATCGAAGATCAATCAATGAGTAGATATCGCTTAAATGTTGATGGGATAAGGGCAACAATAACTTTCGCCTCAAAGAGTGATGAACATCATCTACCGGCAGCTCTTGCTTCGATGGTTGCGAAGTACACACGTGAACTTTATATGTTGCGATTTAACAGATTTTTCAGATCAGAATTGCCTGAGTTAAAACCCACTGCCGGTTATGTTCAAGATGGTCGCCGTTTTCTCAAAGAAATCGAGCCAATTTTGGCAGAAAAAGGGATAAAACACGAACTCATCGTCCGTTCTTCATAAAAAACTGTTGACGAAGATTTTATTTCGTATAAAATACGGGGCTTGCCACTCGTTTTGCGATTGTCGCAATTTTGCAGATGGCGTTACCTAGGCCTCAGTCGCGTATCCGCGGCGCAGCGGAAGGAGTTTACCGTTGCAAGAAGATGAAGAAGAGGCCCGGCCGCACTGACTAATCCTAATTTGGATGGCTCAGGAAAGCTTGGGCTAAAAAGTGTTCGTTCATTTAACAAAGTAATAGAACCCACCATTCGTGTGTTGGGTGTTGGAATATCAAAAGATAGGACCTTTTGGTCTAAACTGGTAAAGAATTATGGCAGCAAGAGATTTAAAATACGTAAGAAACATAGGAATTTGCGCACATATCGACGCAGGTAAAACTACCGTTACGGAACGCGTTCTGTATTACACGGGCAAAAGTTACAAGATAGGCGAAGTGCACGAAGGTACCGCAACAATGGACTTCCTTGAGGAAGAACAAGAACGTGGTATTACTATTCAATCAGCAGCAACAACTTGCCCGTGGGATTACAACGGACAAGAGTACACTGTTAACCTAATCGACACTCCAGGGCACGTTGACTTTACAATCGAAGTAGAGCGCTCAATGAGAGTCCTAGATGGAGCAGTCGCTGTATTTGACGGTAAGGAAGGTGTTGAGGCACAATCAGAAACCGTCTGGCGCCAAGCAGATAGGTACAACGTACCGCGACTTTGCCTTATCAATAAGATGGACAAAATCGGTGCTGACTTTGAGTTCAGTTTTGGAACTCTAAGAGAACGTCTCGGAGCGAATGCTATCGCGGTTCAACTTCCAATTGGTGCTGGTGATACTTTTGAAGGTATCGTTGACCTAATCGAAATGAAAGCGTATTACTTCGACAGCGGTGATATGGGTTCAGTGGTTGAGCAACGTGATATTCCTGATGACATGAAAGAAATGGCAGAACTCTGGCGACATGACATTATCGAACGGATTGCTGAACTCGATGATGAGTTAACCGAACTTTACCTTGAAGATGAATCAGCAATCACAGAAGCGCAACTCAAAGCAGCACTACGCCGCGCGACGATTGAGATGCGAGCCTTCCCAACTTACTGCGGTTCCGCACTTAAAAACATAGGTGTTCAAAGAGTACTCAACGGCGTAATTGAATATCTTCCAAATCCAACGGAAGTTCCTGACGTACAAGGAACAAACCCTAAAGATGAAGATGAAAAACTCTCAAGACCAAGTAGCGAAGATGCACCATTTTCTGGTTTGGTTTTCAAAGTTGTAAGTGACTCACATGGTGATTTAACTTATGTACGAGTTTACTCTGGCAAACTTGAAAAAGGAAGCCGAGTTTTAAATCCCGGAAACGGTAGAAAAGAAAACGTATCTAGAATTTACGAAATGCACGCAAAAGATCGCCAAGCCCTAGATTTTGCGGGTGCCGGTTCAATCGTTGCTGTAATTGGTCTAAAGAACTCGGTAACTGGCGACACGCTTTGTGATACCAACGACCCAATTATCCTTGAACGCATGCACTTCCCTGATCCAGTTATATCAATGTCAATCGAACCAATTACAAACGATGACAAGAAAAAACTTGGAGAAGCACTTACGACTATTCGTAGAGAAGACCCATCATTCCATGCGAATTACAATGATGAGACGGGTGAAACAATTATCTCTGGCATGGGAGAGTTGCATCTTGAAATAGTCAAAAACAAACTTACGAGAGATCTTAAAATCGGAGTAAATGTAGGGCAACCACGAGTTTCGTATCGTGAAACAATCACTGGAATCGCTGAAAATGTTCGTGGTAAATTCGTAAAACAATCCGGCGGTCGTGGTCAGTTTGGTGACGTTGTCATGAACGTTAAACCGATTACTGCAAAAGAAGCGGAAGAACAAGAACTTGTCATGAAGGATGGAATTGTGTTTGTTGACAAAATCACACACGGATCTATTCCGCGCGATTACATCCCTTCAGTTCAACATGGGGTACGAAATGCATCATCGTCAGGTATTCTTGGTGGTTACCCTATGGTGAATGTTTGTTGCGAACTTATTGATGGTTCATACCACGAAGTTGATTCAAGCCAAGTAGCATTTGAACAAGCAGGAGCTCTGGGCTTTAGAGAAGCCTGCACAAAAGCAGGTCTTGCTTTGCTAGAACCTATTATGAAAGTAATCATTACAACTCCAGATGAATTCTTTGGCTCTGTAAGCGGAGACCTTTCAAGCAGGCGCGGGCAAATTAACGACTCTGAACTTCGAGGAGTTGTACGAATTATAAATGCCGAAGTTCCACTCTCTGAACTGTTTGGATATACAACCGTCCTTCGTGGAATGACCCAAGGTCGTGCTTCAAGCACAATTGAACCATCTGAATATCGATTAATGCCTGATAACCTCAAAAAGGAAGTACTCAAGACATAATCCGTAAATAAGCCCCAACCCCTTAAAGGAAGTCCAAAGGTCTAACCTATGGGCTTCCTTTCTTTATACTCTGTACAAAATGGGTATAGAACACGACATATCAATGCTACATCAAGCAACACGACTTGCTGTAAAAGGACATGGTTCAGTAGAGCCAAATCCGATGGTTGGATGCATCATTACAAATGACAAAGGTGAAATTTTAGGCGAGGGATATCATGAAAAATACGGCGAAGCACACGCTGAAGTAAATGCTTTAAGCATGGCTGGGAACGCTGCAAAAGGCGGTACAGCATACGTATCTCTAGAACCATGCAACCACCACGGAAAAACCCCTCCTTGTTCCTCTGCTCTACTTGAAGCGGGTATTGAACGTGTAGTAATTGGAACTTCTGACCCACATGAGATAGCAAATGGGGGCGCTTCTTTCTTAAAAGAAAACGGGGTTGAAGTTGAAATAGTAGATGATGAGTTTTGTAATGAAGTCATCGCTCCTTTCGCTCATAGAGTTAAAACTGGACTGCCTTGGATAACTTGTAAATGGGCACAAACAATCGATGGAAACCTAGAAACTCCTCGAAGCGAATCCAATTGGATAAGTTGCAAGGAGAGTCAGCAACTCGTCCATGAAGAACGTGGTTGTGTTGATGCTATTCTCGTTGGTGTTGGGACTATTGTTGCAGACAATCCCTCGTTAACCGCACGTGGCAAAAATAAATACAGAACCCCACTTCGGGTAGTTATTGATCCATCTCTTCGCACACCACCAAATTCAAAAATACTCAATCAGGACGCTCCTACACTCATAGCCCACGCAAGTGGAGCAAACACAGAACCATTTACTTCTTGTGAACTCTTAGAACTGCCCTCAATAGATGGTGAACTTAATCTCATTCCTTTGTTTGAGCATCTTGTTACAAAGTACGACGCTACAAATGTCATAGCAGAAGGTGGAGCGACACTCTTCAAATACCTTTTTGCTAAGAACCTTGCTAACGAACTTTGGGTATTCACGGCAGAAAGCAAATCGACATTCACTCCAAAAATTAACATGAATACCCTCGTCGAATCTATTTCAACAAATCTCCTTGACGAACAGCCATGTGGGGTCGACACAGTCAGAAGATTTTCAATCAACAATTAAAAATCTATAGATTATTAATTTTGGAATGGTGCAAGAACCTCGCCAGATTCTGATGGGTGGAGGCGAAGCACATTATCTCCATTTTCAAGAATCCATTGATCTGATTCATCTAGAGCTATTCGAACAGTATCTATAGGTGATAGGTCATAACCAACAAGAGTAACGGTCGCGATTTCAAGATTAGTAGGGAATGGACTAATCGCTACCGAAACTGGATTCTCCTCAAGTATCCAGTAAAGTAACGAATCAATTTCTGCGCTATCAACTGGGACACCGTTTTCGCCAACCCATCTATCTAGGTCTCTTGTTACTTGAATTTCGTTTTTGCCTGCACGAACTATTACTTGTTTCACATCAAATTTAGATACTGAACTCCCTGTTGAGTCCACAAACATTTCTGGAACAGGAAACAACTGAGTCAAGGCATCCATCGTCATTCTAAAAACAACAGGACTTCCATCAAACATAACGTATCTGTCTTGTGAACCTGCTGCAACTCGTCCACCAATCAGCAGAGTTCTTTTAACCCCGCTTCCTGTTGTTGTTGCAAATGTTGCAGCAGGAACCTCAAGACCGAAAGGAGTAAGATTAGCGGGCTCATCAATCACGTACATCCCAACTCGAGCGGCCGCTAGTTTACCAACCCACTCCGTTAACATTTCTTGGTTTACTCTCGTGGGTACTGGTTCAAGCATTTCCCAGCGACCTTGAATTCTCTTTAGAATCAACCGATCACCCTGAACATCACGCTCAATAAGTTCGCCATCAATTGCAAAACCGGGGAATAGCCGAATATCTCTCCATAAACGATGGTCCATATCGATTGCCCTTCTGTGCAACGATTGTCCAACCAATACAGGTTCACCCTTTTGTAATTTGGCGTATCCCCGGCCACCTAGTGTCTTTCTTCCGAGGATGACTCGAACTCGATCTATACCATCGAACAATTCAATGTAATTGCCATCAGTACTAAGACCCAAAACATCATTGGATGAATCTTTTGACAGTGTTCCGAGAACTTGAAGTCCTTGCACACTTTCGATTAGAGCAGTCATCGATGATGAATCCATCCTTTGTGGAAATGGAGTTTCTTGATTCCAAGATCCGTCAATTAATGAGAACACGAATGTTTGATTATCTCTATTGACCGTAATTTCTTGAATTGCATCAAAACGTATAGATTGTTTATCAACAAGAGTTTCAACTAACAAACTGGAATCCGTTTGCGAGGTTGACCGCAAACTCAACGCAGTCCCAAGAGAAAAAATCGTAACGAAAAATAGAATAACTATGTCACGCTTTGGAATCATCCTCTTCCCCTTCCCACAGAAATCACAACTGTTGAAACAATTAAGAGAGATGGCATTCCAAAGATTAGAACCAATGACCAAACTAAATAAGATGTTTGCGATAACCCTTCAACTCTACTTGACTGGTTGCCCAATGGACTCGCGGCTATCCATTCATCTAAACCAGACAGCCACTCAACAGAAGAAAGTAAAAATTCAATATTTCCTGGGTTTACCATTGCAACTTGATTTCCACCAAGTGAAATGGCTCTGTCTGCCGCCCAAGTCAGCATCCAGCCACCAGACCCAACAACAATCGCTCTTGCGTCTCCATGATGCTCGATTGCAGTTGCAACTTTTACTGGTTTATCAATGTAATCTTTGCTCGATTTTGTTAACGACTCGGACTCCCACTCTGATTCCATCCATCTATCTTCAGATGGTTGAATTTCAATCAGAGTTTGTCCACCCTCTACTTCAATTGGAAATGGTAGAAATAATTGTCGCCCATCTATTGAACGAGAAATTAAGTGGTTGCTGTTCATTTCATGAATTAACTGTGTCTTTTGAACGTCTAACTGGTTTGGGGCAACCGCAACTTGTTCTACTAGGACTTGCTCTGTGTCGACTTCAACACCAATCGTCCTAACCAATTCAGCCCATGGATCTTTTTGGCCATATCT
>CAZLCM010000003.1:0-39364 GCA_964558055.1 uncultured Isosphaeraceae bacterium
ACTGTCACCAAGAGCGAGTCTGCGAGCGAAAGTGACTGTCACTAGAAATCCGAGCAAGTCCGCGAGCGAAAGTGACTGTCACTAGAAAAAGGAAACACCCCCCTGGGGTGTTTTTGTGTTATTTCCTTCGAATACGAACGTTTTTTCTTCCGTCTTGGGGGTTAGAAAAAATAGAACGAATTTTTGTATTTATCACCCCAACAAGCAACAAAACCCCAAACACAACACTCGCAAAGATTCCGGCAACTATCAGAAGTGCGAAGATAGGTAAAAGAACAATAAGCCCAAAGACGAGAGCCGCCACTTTAGATGGGGTTGACATTGTTCTTCCTGAACCAAAATGAATATTACGCATCATCATTAAAAACAAATCATAGTATGTTTTAGTGTTGCTATCATAGACGCTCGCAAGGATGCACTCTTGAAATCAAACAACGCCAACAATTCTTTTGTTCACCTTCATCTCCACAGCGAGTATTCGCTGCTTGATGGTGGCAACAAAATTGACGCTCTTTTGCACCGAATCAAGGAGTTTGGTATGGATTCGGTTGCCATTACAGATCATGGAAACCTGTATGGTGCATTTGAGTTTTACACAAAAGCAAAGGCGGCGGGGATAAAGCCAATTCTTGGAATTGAAGCGTATGTTGCAATCGGCGACAGAAGAGAACGTAAACCAACCGGAATTCGTGACGGTGGTTTTCACTTGGTACTCCTCGCAGAAAATAACGAAGGCTGGAAAAACCTTGTAAAACTAAGTTCCGATTCTTTTGTAAATGGGTTTTATTACAAGCCAAGAATGGACCACGAGACCCTTGAAAAACATTCTGATGGGATTATTGCTATTAACGGTCACCTTGGAAGTTCTATAGCACACCACCTTTGCAAATATATTAATAGCAAAGATGAAAATGATTGGAACAACGCCGTTGAAGAGGCAAGGTGGCACGCCCAGACATTTTCTCCTGACGAAAACGGTAATCCAAGATTTTACATTGAATTACAGCGCCATGACGTTCAAGAACAACTATCAATTAACCCATACCTTATCAAACTAGCAGGGGAACTTAACCTTCCAATTGTTTGTGATAATGATGCACATTTTCTTGGGGAAGAAGATTGGGATGCACACGACACTCTTTGCTGTATTTCTATGCAAAAACAAAAAAGTGAGGAGGGGCGGATTGTTTATTCTCGTGATTTGTATGTTAAATCACACGAACAGATGTCTGAACTTTTTAACGATATACCAGAGGCAATCGAAAATAGTTCTGCAATTTCGAAGCGGTGTAACGTTACTCTAGATGTCGGCAAGAGCCACACCCCAGTAGTAAGGGTGACTGGTCCCGACTCATTCGAGCCGTTCAAAGGTGGCGATTTGACAGAGTGGTTCAAAACTCACTGCCAACGGTTTACTCTTCACCCATACGATTCACTGGTAGACACCGATGTTTCTGAAGACGAGTTAAAAAAAGATTGCGATAGCGCTCTTTCTTGTCTTTGTGAAGCAGGTCTGATTTGGAGATACGGGGTCGACGGTGTTACTGATGATATTAGAGAACGGCTTGACAGAGAACTTCGTATTATTTCTGACAAAAACATCAGCGCATACTTTTTAATTGTTTGGGACTTTGTTGACTGGGCAAGACAAAAGGGTATTCCTGCAAATGCTCGTGGTTCTGGCGTTGGAACCATGGTTGGGTATGTTCTTGGACTTTCAAACGCATGCCCCGTTAAATACGGTTTGCTATTTGAACGTTTTACAGATCCAGACCGTTCGGAATACCCAGACATTGATATTGATATATGCCAAAACGGTCGCGGGGCTGTCATTGATTTTGTTCGTAAAAAATATGGACATGTTGCCCAAATCATTACGTTTGGTCGACTAAAAGCAAGGGCGGCTATCAAAGATGTTGCAAGGGTTCACGGTCTTTCTGCGGGTGAGGGGCAGCGACTTGCTAATCTTGTTCCTCCTGAACTAAACATAACTATTGAAGACGCGATTAAAAAAAACAGTGAGTTCCAAGATGCTTACGACAATTCCCAAGAGGTTAAAGGTGTTGTTGATACTGCAAAACAACTAGAACACCATGCGAGACATGTTGGTGTTCATGCTGCTGGTGTTGTCATTGCAACAGAGCCACTGGATAACATCGTTCCTCTTTGTAAGGCAACAGGAACATCTGAGATAGTCACACAGTGGGACGGGCCGACTTGCGAACGAATTGGTCTTCTTAAAATGGATTTTTTGGGGCTAAGAACTCTTTCAACAATTGAACTTTGTAAAAAACTAATAAAAGAGGGACTGGACGACATAAACATTTGGCGTGCTGTTAACAGGGAACCAGAAAGCGGTTCGCACCCTCTTGATTTGGAGAGAATAAACTTTGAAGATCAAAAGGTTTTAAATATGTTTGCAAGGGGCGACACCTCTGGTGTGTTCCAGTTTGAGTCTGGTGGCATGCGTCGCCTTTTGAAAAAAATGAAGCCGACTAGGTTAGAGGATTTGATTGCAGCAAACGCTTTGTTTAGACCTGGACCAATGGACTTGATTGAAACGTTCTGTGCAAGGAAAAATGGCGAAGAACAAGTTCCGAATGTTAATGACATTGTTGACTCGTTTACAAGTGAAACATACGGAATAATGGTTTATCAGGAACAGGTCATGCAAATTGTGCATGCCCTTGGAGACATTCCACTTAGAGAAGCATATACGCTCATCAAGGCAATTGGCAAAAAGAACCACCGTGTTATAAACGCTAATAGACCAAAGTTTGTTGATGGGGCGGTTGAAAGGGGGTTAAGCAACAACTTTGCTAATGACCTGTTTGATTTGATTCTTAAGTTTGCGGGATATGGTTTTAACAAAAGCCATTCTACCGGATATTCAATTATTGCTTTTCAAACCGCTTATCTGAAAACATATTTTCCGGTGCAGTACATGGCAGCGGTTCTTACTTTTGAAAGTGCCGCAAAAAAAACTGAGGACTGGGCTCCATACATTAGTGAGTGTAGAAGAATCGTTTTTCCTGACCACAACAGTGAAAACAAACATGTTGGGTTTGCGGTTGGACCACCAGATATAAATCAATCTGAGTCGCTTTTTTCTGTTGTCTTTGATGAAAACGATGAAAAAACTAACCTGAATGGATACATTAGATTTGGATTGGGTGCAGTAAAGGGTGCTGGATCTTCTGCCGTCTCAGCAATTGTTGAAGAACGGTCTTTGGGGGGTGACTACAAATCAATTTTTGATTTTTGTTCAAGGGTGAGCGGTCGGTCGGCAAACAGGGCAACCGTTGATTCGCTAATTAGAGGAGGTGCTTTTGATTCTTTGCATGGTGTTGAAAACAGGGCGGCTCTTCTTGCTGTACTTGACAAAGCAATCGCTATCGGTGCTTCGGCTGCAAAAGATAAAGAATCGGGCCAGGGTGGCCTTTTTGGTGACAAGCCGGAAAAAGGAAGCAGTTCAGCAACGGAATATATGTGCGAACTGCCTAAAATTTCCCCTTGGTCACAACCAGAAACTCTTCGCCAAGAAAAGGAGGTTCTTGGGATTCACGTTTCAGGACACCCGCTTGATGAGCATGATCAATTGCTTGAGGTTTGGTGCTCCGACAATGTTGCATCTATCGGTGACACCGGGGACGGGAGAGAGGTAGTTGTAGGCGGAATTCTTTCTGGTGTTCGAATTATGACAATTCGCAATGGGAGAAGCGCTGGTCAGAAAATGGCGGTGTTAACTCTTCAAGACCGGACAGGAAAACTTGAGTGTGTTGCTTTTTCCGATGCCTATCAAAAATATGCTGAACTGTTAAAGCAAGATTCAGTGGTGCTCTTCGTAGGAAAGGTAGACAGGTCTCGCGGGGACTTACAGTTACTCGTTAATCGGGTGTCAAAAGTTCACGACGCACCCTTGTTTTTGTCAAAGCGAATTGAACTTACTTTCAAGGACGATAGTTCTTCGGGAAAGGTTAGGGGTCAGATGGAAGTGGTTTCTGGATTGATTAAACAGGCAGGGTCATCAAACGTGTCAAAAGGTGCTACTCCTGCCGATGTCGTTATTCACATAAAAACCGGAGAGCATGTTGCAACACTGAGGTCACAACGAAGAGTTATCGTAGAGCCAAAACTTGTTCAACAACTTGGTGACATCATAGGAAAAAACAACATCAAAATCATACCAACATCGTGCTGATTCTATTGAACAATTGATTTGGTGCTGAGTATTTATAACTCTAAATTATGCGGCTCTTCCGTAGTTCCAATACTCGTCGTCAACCGATTCGCTAGGCCAGTTGGTTTCGCCGCGACGGTGTATTTTTAGGATTGTTCCTAGTTGGTGTCCAAAAATGTTTTGTATTGTCTCAAGCGTGTCTATACATTCTTCATCAAATGTTTTTGTATCTCCACGGAACAAAACGATTGCTGCCATGCATTTGTCGTCATGCCAACACCCTAGGGTTACTACTTCACTGCCGGAGAAGTCGGTTGAGTCAACTCCGTAAGTGTTTGCAAATGTTTCCCCGTTCTTGTATTTTTTGATCGTTTTGGTTTCAGAAACAGCCGGACAAACCTCTGGACCAATTGTGTCAACAAGTAACTGAAACTGCTCTGGTTGTCGGTCGTAATTAATGTAGGCGCCAACTCCCCAATCAATTCCGCCTTCATGCAAGTAGACCGCTGCGTTCGTGGCACCTATTTTAGTTAAAAGATAACCAAGGGCGGTTCGAAGCATTGATTCTATTTCAAGTTCTTGATTTACTAGTGTTTGAAACTCGGCTGCAATTGCTGCTTGTTGTATCTTTTTATCTGTTTCGCAGAAATTGTTCGCCAAATCATTACAAAGAGAGTCGTTTTCTTCGGATACTCTCTTGATTTCTTCGTTCATAAAACTAAATTTTTGAGCGTTCTTTTGTGCTTCTTCTTTTTGTTCTTTTATTTTTTTTGCACAACTTAGTATTGTTTTAATGCGTTCATCCATTATGTTTATGTCGTCTGGGACACAAAAGAAATCTGCTCCACCACATCTAACAAACTCTAAAATGTTTTCTGGAGTTGGGTTGACAGAATAGCCAACAACGGGTGTTTCTGGTAACAGGTGTGAAACCGTTTCAAACAACTCTTGTGGTTTGAATTTAGATGAATCAGAAGTTGCCACCACTAACTGAATGTTGTTGTTGTCAACTGTTCTTTCAAATTCTGAAAGAGAGGAAATGCTCTGCACATTGTGCCCAGACACCTCAAGAGACGCTCTTAGTGCTTGGGTCGCCTGTGGGTTTGAACCTATCAACAGTGTGTTTGTTTGTTTGTTTTGTTCTGCTTTGAGAGTCATTTCTAGTTGTCCTGTTTATGCTGATAACAGTTGTTGTACCGCTATTTTGATTGCTTCTTTTGAATCGGTTCCTTTTGTTGATGGATTTAACTCATTGTGAGAATTGTTGTCCACATCAACAATTATGGGTGCGGGTGAACCGGAGGATGTAATTGAGTCGGTTATCAGTTGTTTATCAATTCCGGGAACGGCGGGATTTAAGAGAATTAAATCTGGGGTGTGTTCTCTGGCTTCGAATCCAGCAGACCAGGCGTCATCAACGTGTTGAATATTAATGTTATGGCCCACAGCGTGGGTATTAATTGCCATATCTACTGTTGCAGAACTAAGTCCCACCACGAGAACCTGTGTGCAACTTGTTGACCCTAGACGTCCAGTGTCCATTCCGTTTTGTTGCATAAATCGGAAAAGTTCAGATCTTGGAATCCGTCTAAAACGAGAACCAGGCACTTTAAATCCGCTTAGACGACCACTATCAAAGCAACGGATAATTGTTTGTTGAGAGACATTGCAAATTTTTGCTGCTTCTCCTGTTGTAAACACTTGTTTGTCCGCATTATTTTCTTCGCTTGTTTTTTTGTTCATATGAGTGTTCCTTGTAACGGCAGTGGCTACCAAACTTCTCTGGTTTCCCTAGACCGCCAAAACACCCCTTCGTCCCCAATACTATCCAACTTCACACCAACAAAGGAAAGATGGGTAAATAGTTTTGCCTACGCAGAAAGAAACCCTTCTATATTCCAAATCAATAAAATTATCGGTCTTTGTCTTGGTGTGTTATTTGGTTGACCTGTTTTCTTTCCAAACACGAACCGCTTCAGGTTCTCTTGGATACAGTGGCAATAGTTTGTTTGGGTCTATAGTTGAATAACTGTCACTCTTATAGATTTCCAGTCCAAGATTAAGTAAAGAACTTGCGCTAGTCGTCGTTTCAACAATCTTTATGTTTTTTGAATCGCAGATCTCTATAAATGGTTGGGGTAAATAAGAATCGCCAAACACGGTTGTTGAGGAATCTATTTTTGTACATATCTCGGTAATGTTTGAAAGAAATGCATCACAAACCCAAACATCTTGGTCTCTGTTAACAAGAGAAGCCCAAAACGAATCTTGTTTTACTCCAGATACAACACAAAATGGACCGTTTCCAAGGTTTGCGTTATTGGCTACGCTAATTGCGGTTTCAACAGGTAGAACAGATGCTCCAGACCCAAAGGAAATCAGTTTCGCAATAGAAATTGCTGATCTTAGACCAGTAAACCCACCTGGT
Organism: uncultured Isosphaeraceae bacterium; assembly: GCA_964558055.1. GTDB lineage: Bacteria > Planctomycetota > Phycisphaerae > Phycisphaerales > SM1A02. Next base: position 6,609 of record CAZLCM010000003.1, read on the forward strand.
CCTATTGAGACCACCACCAAATCAATTGTGTTTGGTAAAACACCTAGTTTTGTTGACAATTCTTCTAGTGCTGGTAAAACATCGTCAGATTCTCTTCTGCCGCTGTCTACTTTTATTTCCATAACATTCCCAGATTTATTTGACATTGCAACACTTCCGTTTCTCTGTGAAAGTTCCAAACAGAGTGTTATAAGATTATTGTTTCCTGTTGCCATTTTTTACACAAACGCTAGGTCAATCGCCCGCTCCATTGTTTCTTCTGCGCTCTCTATTTTTTCAAGATTAACGGGCAAAACAGCGCCCTTTTTGTGGTCGCTGTTAATGCACAACATGTTTTCGAATGCCACTTCGATTCCATCGGCGACGAATGCGTGCCCAACACAAAATAGTTTTACTCCCCATGATTGCGCAAGTTCTTTTATCTGGTCCTCGCTGTGTTGCCTTCCCCAAACCATTTGGCTTGCAGAGCCAAACTTGCCCTCAATGTCTTTTGTGGTCAACTCTCTGTTTAAAATGTTGCCATCAAAAAGGTCCATGTTGTTTTCATCTGGCAAACTGTGTGTGCACATCAAACCTGTTTCTGATCTGGCAACTAGTGGCATAGAAAAGATAAAGGTATTAATTGCCTTTAGCACCTTACCTGTTTCGTTTTCAAACACGCCAAACACTCCGGAATTAAATTTGCTTACAAGATCACCGCTACCTTTAGTAATTGCTTTTCCCGTCGCCTGAGATAACTCGTGGTTTGCAAGAATCGGGTGAACTTGATTCGGGTGCTCAACAACCAGTTCTGCTACTCGGACAAGGGTTTGATAACTTAAATCGGGAGCTTCTGTTTCATCTCCTGAGTGAATTAACTCTTGAACAACAAGGTGGTTGCTTGGATCGTCTAGATTTGCAAGTTTAACTATTGTCTCTAGGTGTATTGGATTGTCGTGCAAATCACCAGAAACCCAACAAGTTCCAGATGACGGAAGCCAGTTTGTGCACCCTCTCCTTGAGCGATTTGCGAATAGGTGGTCTGCGGCATCAAGCAGGGTTTTGCACACATGTCTTGTGTTTGTGTATGGATCGTTCATTACAAAGTGCCGAAAATTCGATCGCCAGCATCGCCAAGTCCGGGAAGGATGTATCCGTTTTCATTTAAACACCTGTCTAAAGATGCGGTGAATATTTCAAGGTAAGGGTGGTCGCGCTCCATTCTTGTTACTCCCTCTGGAGCAGCAACCAAACACATCATTTGAATTTCTTGACAGTTATAATCTTCATGTAAAATTTTTGCCGCATATGAAGCAGACCCTCCGGTTGCAAGCATTGGGTCAATCAACAAAACGTGCCCGTCTGCAATATCAGAGGGGAGTTTGCAATAGTATGGAACGGGCTCTTTTGTCTCCTCGTCTCTATAGACACCAATGTGTCCAACCCTTGCTTCTGGAATCATCCCAAGAACTCCGTCGGTCATTCCAACTCCTGCCCGAAGAATTGGAACTAAAGTTACTGGGCTCGCCAAACATTGCCCAGTTGACTCTTCTATTGGTGTTTGAACTGGAACGCTGATTGTTCTAAAGTGCCTTGACATTTGAAAAATCATGAGACCGGCAATTTCATTTAGGAGCCTGCGAAATTCGTCGTGGCGAGTTTCTTTGTTCCTAATTCGTGTAAGTTTGTCTTGAATCACTGGGTGTTCAAATACTCGAAGATTTGGGTGATTGGGGTTAGTTGTTGGCATAATTTATTCTCTCATCATATCACGGTGATAGAATCCCAAATATGACAAAGCGTTATTGGATTTTTTGGATATTACTCTTTTGCGTTCCACTGGGTTGTAGTGGTGGGATGAAGGACATTGACAATAGGGTCGATGCTCTTATGATTGAAACAAGCGCAACAATGGGCGCAGACAGCCCAACCGTGCGCATTGGAACCGCTCTTTCGGATGGCAATAATCTCACCGAAACAACGCCAATAACAACAAACCCAGATGCTAGCGAACTGGGGTTTACTCCAGCGACAGAGGTTGATGAACAAGAAATTGAAAAGTCGCTTGACAGGGCGGCCCAAGACCTAGCGGCGACTAGCGAGGTTTTGGTCCTAAATGAAGCACTGATTTGGGCGAACGAAAACGCAAGAGAAATGCAGTTTGCACAATACGATTATCTTTCATCCACACTTTCATTGTTAAGAGAACTACACCTTTGGGGACCTAGGTTTTACAACACCATTAGTTCTAATTTAAGTGCTGATTCTACTGATGGGTTTTATGAAACATCGTTAGATGTGGTCAACGATTTCTCGGTAACAAAAAAACTTCCGGACGGCGGTTCTGTTTCCGCTAGTGCACTAACAACAATTGCAAAGGAAATTCACAAAACAACAACGGACGATGACTCTTCAACGGCAATTAGTTTATCTTTTGACATTCCATTGTTGCGTGGCGCTGGAGACGTGGCAAGAGAGTCGCTTATTCAAGCCAAAAGGAATCTGGTTTACGCTGCTAGAACTTACGAAAGGTTTCGAAGAGTTTTTTATTCTGAAATTGTTGGTGACTACTTATCCCTTGTGGTCCAAAAACAATCTCTAGAAAACGCCCAGCGTGGTGTGGATTCATTAAGGCAACTAGCAAAGAGACAGGCGGCGCTTTATGCTTCTGGTAGAACGAGGTTGTATGATTCAGCAGACGCAGAAAACCAAGCCCTTGCATCTGTTGCTAGGTTAAGCCAGTCGTGGGAACAATATCGTCTTGCATTAGACCGGTTCAAAATTAGAATTGGATGGCCAATATCAAAACCAATCCAAGTTGTTCCATCGCATCTTGGCGTTGTCCCGCCAGACGTTAGTGTTGTCGTGGCGGTCAGCGATGCGTTGAGATATCGACTTGACCTGCAAAACGAAAGGGACCAAGTTGTCGACACACTGCGGGGTGTTGAAAATGCACTTAATAATATATTGCCAGACATTAATCTTTCTGCGTCTGGATCAACAAATAGTGATGACGACAAACCTTTTAAGTTTGCTGGTGAAGAAATAGATTATTTGGCTGGCTTATCAATTGGTTTGCCGCTAGATAGAGAAACAGAAAAAATAGCAGTAAGGCAGCAACAGATTTCTCTAGAAAGATCTAAGCGGGAATTTAGGGAGTTTCAAGACAACATCGCTGTATCTGTTCGTTCTGCCCTTAGAAATATTGAGGTTTATCAGTTTACGCTCGATCTACAAGAAAGAAACGTTGGCATTGCAGAACTTGGTTTAGATTCAATCAACGCAGACCCCGACAGGGTTTCTGTTTTGGATCAAACAAGGGCAATCTCTGATTTACAAAGTGCCCAAGATGCTAGAGACAGTGCAAAAAGAGACCTTGAACTCTCTATCATAAATTATTTGCTGCAATCAGGAATGCTCAGGGTTGATAACAATGGATCTCTTGTTTTGCCAAGTCACCACCAAGAAAGTGGATGAGTTACAATCTTGGGCTATGAAACGAGGTGTTTCAACATTTGTTATTGTCGGACTGTGCGTTGCTTTGGTCATTGTTGTTTCTTTGTTTAGTTTTATGGGCGGTCTAGGAGGCCCAGAGGGTGTTTTTGCCGGCGAGTTATACACGGTAGTTCGTGGCTCTTTTGGAATAACGGTTCCAACATCTGGTGAGCTTGCTGCAAAGGAACAGATAAATATACACAACCTACTTGAGTCAAACGCAGTAATTATTGAGTTAGTTGATGAGGGATCGATGGTTTCACAAGGAGATGTTCTTGTCAAGTTTAATGACGAGGCAATCAGAGATACGATAAGGCAGTCGGAACTAAACGTAACTGAAGCAAGGAACAGTCTTGACACCGCAAATTCCAATCTTGTGGTTGCTGAAAAACAGCGAGATTCTGACCTTGCAGCAAAACAATTGGCCATAGACCTCGCGGACCTTGCGCTTAGTGCTTGGAAGGAGGGGGAGGTTGTTGCAAAACGACAACAACTACAACTCGCAGTACAAACTGCGGAAAAGAACTACTCAAGGTTATTCAAAAAACACGAGTCATCTGTAAAGTTGTATGAACAAAAGTTCTTAAGCAAAGACGAGCTTGACCAAGATGAAATTGCACTTTTAAATTCAGAGGCAACACTTAAAAAGGCAAACCTAGATGTTGAGGTTTACGAAAACTATACCTTCAAACAACAACAACAAAAGAAGAAATCTGACTTGCAACAGGCCAAGGATGAACTAGATCGTGCAAAGGATAGGCACGCTTCTCAGATAGCAAACCTTGAAGCAACCGTTCGTGCAAGGGGCTCTAGGCTAGAGTCACAGGTTAGTAAATTAGAAAAAACAAATGGGCAACTTGAATCGTGTGTTTTGAAATCTCCTGCAAATGGGTTGGTCGTTTACGCAACAAGTATGGGTGACAGAAGGGGCGAGGGAGAACCACTTAAAATAGGAAAAAAATTGTGGCGAAACGAACTTGTAATGACAATTCCAGACACATCAAACATGATTGCCAGAACAAAGGTTAACGAGGCGCTGAGCGGGCTGATTAGCGCTGGGCAAAGGTCAACTATTACTTGCGATGCTTATCCGGACGAGGTTTTTAATGGTGAAGTTATTTCTGTAGGTGTTCTTGCAGAGGGTGGTGGATGGAGAGACCCAAACCGAAGGGATTACACGGTTGAAATCAAAATTGAGAACCCAGATTCGATTCCACTAAAGCCGTCGATGAGGTGTTCGTCGGAAGTTTATGTAGACGAGGTTGTCGACGTTATGTTTATCCCTGTTCACGCAGTACACAGAACGGGGGAAACTGTTTGGGTTTGGGTACAAGATGTGGGTGGCTTTTCTCAGAAAGAGGTTTCCCTTGGGCGCTTCAGTGAATCGTACGCAGAAATTGTATCTGGGATTGATGTTGACGAGGTGGTTTTGCTTAGAGAGCCACACCCAAGTCAGGTCGTGGGGGTAATACAAACGGAGAACGGTAATTGAAAAAATCAAGAATTGTCGTTGGTATTACGGGGGCGTCTGGTGCACCATATGCTGTAAAAGTAATTGAGTTGTTGCTAGACGGTGGCGTCGAGGTGCACTTGGTTGTTTCAGATCTTGGGAAAAGGTTGTTGTTTGAAGAATCAAATATCACAACATTAAACGCAGAGAACTTTGGTGTTTTTGAACACGAGCACAATCTAGTTATCTATAACAATAAAGATTTAGGTGCATCTATTGCATCTGGTTCTTTTTTACATGATGGCATGATTGTGTTGCCTTGCTCTAGCAATACCCTTGGGGCAATTGGTTCTGGAATAACAAACACGCTTGTTCAGCGGGCAGCTGCTGTGACTTTGAAAGAACGAAGAACTCTCGTGCTTGCTCACAGGGAGTCGCCGGTTAGTTTGGTTGACTTAAAAAACATGTCTACTGTTACTGAGGCGGGCGGAATAGTTGCCCCCCTTTCGCCTGGTTTTTATATGAATCCAAAAAACATCAATGACATAGTCGATTTTATGGCTGGTAAGTTGGTTGACTTGGTTGGCGTAGAGCACAACATGCCCGTTCGGTGGAATTCCACAGTTTAAACTTCATAATTTTTTCTGGTTGTGTTACACTTTTGGAATGAAATACACAGTTTTACTTATCGTTTTAATCGCTGGGTGTACTCCGGTTGCAACTTATCCTCCAGTAGAAACTGATTTTGCTATGACGTTCTCAAATTCATCCAACGAACCGGTTCCCACAATAATTGCGGAATCACTAACGTATGCTCATGAACATTTTGGAGGTATGGACACTATTGTTTTTAACCTTCCAGAGGGAGTAAGTGACGAAACCTATGTGATTGTTTCTGACAAACTTGGCGGTGCTGTTCCTTTAAAAAATTCCGAACAGGTTTCATTTCACATAGTTGAGTTAAGAAAGAGACCGTTTAGGGCAGAGGTTGACATTGTGTTCCCATCAAGCACAGGAAATTATGAACAAGCAACGCTTTATTTGGATTCTTCTATAGTTGAGCCGTGGAGTGTTACTAGAGACAGGGTTTGGCTTGTTCCAATAAGTAAACTGCCTGCGCCTAATTATGGTGGCGGTTCGACTAATAATGAACTTGTTGGCGTCGATGAGTCAACCAGTGAACAGTGAGTCCAACTGGCTTGATGCCGCCATAGAACAGGCAGAAGTTTCGTGGGCACAAGGTGGAATTCCCATTGGCGCAGTTCTTGTTAATTCGGACGGTGTCATAGTTTCTCGTGGCCACAACGAACGTGTACAAACTGGTGACCCAACTGCCCACGCAGAAATTGTGTGTTTCAGAAACGCGGGAAGACGACGTGACTGGAATGAACTAATTTTGGTTTCAACGCTCAGCCCTTGCATTATGTGTGCCGGAACAACCCTATTATTTGGCGTTAAACGCGTAATTGTTGGAGAAAACGAGAATTTTCTTGGCGCAGAGGCAATAATGTGTTCGAATAGTGTGAAGGTTGATGTCTTAAACGACTCGCGGTGCATTGCGTTAATGCGCCAAATGAAAGAAGAGCGTCCCGATTTGTGGTCAGAAGATATCGGCAAATAAAAAGGAGGAGTATTTATGAAACGTCCAATTACTCCAAATAGGTCTCAAACAACTAGACCTAAAATTACTACGAGGGCAAGTGTAAAAGTTAGGAGACCCGCTTGTAACAACTCTCCTTCGAACAGGCCAAGCGGTTCTGCGCGGTAAAAAAACGACCCGCGGGATTGTTTTCTTAACTCCGCGCCTCAGTGCCTCCGTGGCAAAAAAAACGACCCGCGGGATTGTTTATTGGCGCCTATCGTTCAACTAACATTGAGACGGCGTTGCCGCCGCCCAAACATAAACTAACTATTCCGAGTTTTCCATTCGTTCTTTTAAGGTGGTGAAGTAACGAAACCAAAACTCTTGTTCCCGAGGCGCCAATTGGATGGCCTATCGCTATTCCTCCTCCTCCAACGTTAACTTTTGAGGGGTCAATGGAAAGGTGTTTTGTGTTTTGTAATACCTGCACAGAAAACGCTTCATTAATTTCAAATAAATCAATGTCATCAACAGTCAAACTATTTCGTTCTAACAACTGGGCAATGCCTAGACCGGGTGCGGTGAAAATTCTTTTTGGTTCTACGCCGTATGTGTTGTAGTCAATTATTTTCGCTATTGGAGAGTGCCCAGATTCGCCTGCCGCTTCTTGGCTCATGACAAGCACTGCCGCTGCGCCGTCTGAAATCTGAGAGGCGTTTCCTGCGGTGACCGTTCCGTCCTTTGCGAATGCCGGTCGAAGTTTGCCAAGAGATGCAACTGTCGAATCTCCACGGACACCCTCGTCACATATTACATCTTCTCGCTGTTTTATTTTTCCGGATTCAAGTGGAATAATTTCGTCTTTGTACCAACCTTGCTCCGTTGCGTTGGCTGCTTTTTTGTGAGATTCTGCTGAAAGTTCGTCTTGTTCGTCTCTTGTAATTCCAAACTCTTCTGCAGTCCATTCAGCAGCAGATCCCATGCCCCACCCCTCAAAAGGACAGGTGAGTCCGTCATGTTGCATGTGGTCGACAAGTGAGCCCTCTCCAAATTTAATTCCTGCTCGAACATTCGCAAGGTGTGGTGCTCTAGACATATTTTCCATTCCACCAGCAATAACAATATTGTTATCACCCGCTTTTATGGATTGTGCGGCCTGCATTACTGTTTGAAGTCCGCTGCCACAAACTTTGTTAATGGTTACAGCAGAAATTGTCTCTGGCAATCCCGCTTTAAGTGCGGCCTGCCGTGCGGGGTTTTGTCCTAAGCCTGCCTGTAATACGCATCCCATTATGCACTCATCTATAAGATTTTTGTCTATTCCTGAGTCCAAGAGGATTGACTCAATTGCAAACGCTCCTAGTTGCGGTGACGGTGTTCGTGAGAGTCCTCCTAGAAAACGTCCAACTGGAGTTCTTCGTGCAGAAACGATTATTGGTGTGGTTGTATTGTTGTCTTTCATGGTGTCTTTTCTCTATCAATCGTGGTTTGGGGTAGAATGGTGACTTTCGCCCTCTGTGTCTTTGATTCGACATCGTACCGAAACTGCGGTGGAAAGGTTACCCATTATGGAACATACTTGGACAGAAGATAATCTAGAAAGTTTACAAAGCCACATCCTTGCTGAAGAGCAAAAATACCCCGGCGCAACTGGTGAGTTTACGTGGATTATCTCTGCAATTTCTCTTGCAACCAAAGCAATTGGAAACAAGGTTCGGTGTGCAAGGATACAAGACGTAATAGGTGATGTTGGGGACACAAATGTTCAAGGAGAAATGCAACAAAAACTAGATGTAATTTCAAATGAAATTATTATGCACTGTCTTGGAAATAGAGACAATGTTGGAGTTTTGGCGAGCGAAGAAAATGAAACCCCGTTTTTGTTGCGCCGAAGAGCTGAGGGTGGGCGATATGCGGTTCTATTTGATCCACTAGACGGGTCGTCAAATCTTGATGTCTCTGTTGGTGTTGGAACTATTTTTAGCGTATTGCGTCTTTCTGATGAGGGGTCAAGGGAAGAGGCAATGCTACAAAGGGGGGCTGAGCAGGTTGCTGCTGGTTATGTTTTATATGGTTCGTCAACCGTTTTGGTCTTAACCACAGGCAATGGTGTTGATATGTTTGTCTTAGACCAGGCAATCGGTTCTTTTGTGTTGGTTGCTCGGAACCTAACAATTCCAGAAGGAAACAAAACCTATTCAACAAACGAGGCATACACGGATAAATATAGTGACGGGGTTAAAAATTATTTAAAATGGGCGCATCAGAATAATTATTCAAGTAGATACATTGGATCCATGGTCGCCGATGTTCATCGAATTCTATTAAAAGGCGGTGCTTTTTTATACCCGCCAACAACAGACAGGCCAGACGGTAAATTGCGACTTATGTATGAAGCAAACCCAATGGCAATGGTCATCGAGCAAGCGGGCGGTAAGGCCGTCGCAAAAGGAAGCAGAATTTTAGATATTGAGCCAGAGGGGCTCCATCAACGAACAAGCGTCATCCTTGGTTCAAAAGACCAGGTCGACGCAATTCTTAAACACACAACATGATTACAAACAAAGAAACAGCCGTCTCTCTCCCAAAAGATTCCAACCAAGCACTTGGCATTGGAGAATTTGCAATTAATTTTATGTCTGGTGCTATTGGAGAGCCCGCACAAGAAGTGTTAGATAGAACCGCCTTGTTTTTTACTGACGCTGTCCTTTGCGGGCTTTCTGCGCTTTCGGTAAAAACAAACGCACCTACCATTTTGCAAAAAGAAGCCCTAATCTATGAATGTGAAAACGGGTCAACTGTTTTTGGTTCTTCAATAAAGGTACACCCAGAAAAAGCGGCTCTTGCAAACTGCGCTGCGGTTAGAGAGTGGGACTCAAACGGAACCAATTTTGGATACAACCCAGAACTAGGACACACTGCCGGTGAATTTGGGCACAACGATTTCTATTCTGTTCCAATTGCAGCAGCACAGGTTATGGGTCTAGATGGTGAAGCGGCGCTTAGGGGCATGGTTCTTCTTGATGAAATCCGCGGCCGACTTGCAGAGGTGTTTAGTTTAAAAACATATAAAATTGACCATGTTGTGCACGGTGCAATTGCATCTGCTGCTACTTACGGAGCAATGTGTGGTGCAACTGCTGAACAAATTGAAGCGGGAATCGGAATGGTTGTTGCACATTTTATTCCTTGGAGAGCAATTCGAGCAGGCAAACAGTTGTCTGATTCTAAGGGGTCTTCTGCAGCAATTTCAACCGAGGTTGCAATCGTTTCAATGAAACGGGCAATGGTTGGTTTTATGGGTCCGAGAGATATTTTTAGAAACCCCGAGTCGGTCTTTAGATATTTTGAACAAACAAGCGGGGACTCTCCTTTTGACCTAGTTCTCTCCCACAGTGGAATTGATTTTGCTGTTATGGGAATGCATTTTAAAATTGGTTTATATGAGCATCAGTCGGCTGGTGCGTTGCAGGGGTTGTTAAACCTAATTCAAGAGCACCCAGAAATTGCAACCAATCCATCAAATATCGATGTAATTAAGATAACAGCATACGAACCAGCCTTTGGGATTATTGGTGATCCAGCAAAAAGAAACCCAAAAACGCGACAGTCAGCCGACCACTCCATGGTTTATATTGTTTCAACTATGCTTAGAAAGGCGGAAGAGATTGCTTCTGACGAAGGGGAGGATTTTTTTAAGCAATCAAATGACGATGTGTGGAAACGGATAATGTTAACCCCGTACGATTTTGACATTGATGCAATAAACAATGAAACCACAAGAAACATCATGGAAACAATTTTCTTTGAACATGGTGGTGACGACTATGACAAAAACTACCCAGACGGTATTCCAACATCGGTTCATATCACGCTGAAGGATGGTTCGTCGTATGACAGCGGATTAATAATGTATCCGGCTGGTCACTCAAGAAACACAACAAACAATTTGGAGGACATACTCCATTCAAAATTTGCAATGCATGGGCAAATAGCAATGGATAACCCTTCGGAAATTATTGAAAGGTGCAAAAATGTTGCCGAACTTTCTTCTAAAGAAATACAAACTATTTGGGATGTTGAATTAGCGAATCGCCCCGTTTATAAGGACTGAACTCAAAAGAACAGGTGGTCTAATAATTCAACAACACCCTTACCTTGGGTGGCAATGGTCTCAAATATTTCTCTTCCCGCTGCAACGTCTAGAAGTTCTCTAACTAGCGCACTTTCGCCATCATAATCGGCTTTGTTGACAACAAAAGTGTCTGCGATTTCAAGAATTCCCGCCTTGTCCATTTGCACAGAGTCGCCCATGCCGGGAACTAGTACCACTATTGTTTTATCAACTACTTCTCGGATTCCAACATCGTTTTGGCCTGCGCCAACCGTCTCTACAAAGACATTGTCAAATCCAGCACCCCCAACAAGTTCTAGAATTTCAGGAAGGGAGCCGTAGTCCTCACCGACTCTGGCTAAACTTCTATAGAAAACATTTTCATCAACCGTGTTGAAGTCAACCCGAAGACGGTCGCCCAAAAGAGCCCCTCCTGAGATTGTGCTCATTGGATCGTAGGCAATTATTGCCATTTTCTCGCCCCTTCGAACACATTCTGCTGCCATGGAGGCGGAAAGGGTTGATTTGCCGGCTCCGGGTGATCCCGTTAATCCAACAACTGTTTTGGGTCTTCTTTTTTCTGCTTTAACATCTTGTCCCGATTCAAGAAGGCTTATGTTTCTTGATAGCGCCGCAAGAGTTGAACTGGTTTCTTTTGGAATATCTGACAACTCGTTAGTTGCAGAACGAACAGCATCAACTATCTCAATCATGGTTGTTCCTGTGTGGTAAACACTGCGAACTCCGCAATCAAGCATCGATTGAATATCCTCTTGTGGAATAATCCCGCCAACGTCAACGGTTAGGTCTGGTCTTCCCACGCTTTTTAGTTCTTCCATTAATCTTGGGACAAGCACTAGGTGGGAGTTGCTCATCATCGAGCATGCAATCATGTCTGCATCTTCGTCTCTTGCTGATATCGCAAGAGACCTTGGTGTCTGCCAAAGCCCAGAATAAATAACATGTACACCGCTGTCTCGAAGAGCTCTGGCAATCAACTTAACGCCCCTGTCGTGGCCGTCTAAACCCATTTTTCCAAGCAAAACGCGCGGTCTGTGTGGTAAGTCGCAACAGCGGTCTTTCTTTTCTAGTTGAGTTGTTGGTTCTGATGTTGGAGATGCCATAGAAACGAATTATACCATTGTGTAATCTCGTGTTTGCCATGTAATTAATTCGGCTCAGAGCCAAATTGTTTGGTTATTGGTTAAGGTATGCGTCTTCATGTCTACAAACATTCAAGAACTAATTGGCAATTCCCTTAAAAAGGCCATTGCTAGCATCCTAGATATTTCTGCTAGCGAAATCGACCCGGTTGTACGAAGAGCCCAAAACCCCGATATTGCTGATTTTCAAGCAAATGGAGCCATGTCTCTTGGAAAGAGGTTTGGTCATAATCCGAAAGAACTCGCTGAAAAAATTGTAGCCAAGGTCGATTTTGGTGAAAACATGGCGACTGCTGAAGTGGCGGGCCCCGGGTTTATCAACATTCGGATTGACGACAGTGCGATCACGAGATTAGTAGAAGAAATGGATTGCGAATCACTTGGTGTTGTCAACGATGAAGACAAGCATGCGGTTGCTATTGATTTGTGTGGTGTTAATGTTGCAAAACAATTACATGTTGGGCACTTAAGGTCGACAATTATTGGCGACTCAATAGCAAGGATGTATGAACGTGTCGGAAGAAAAGTATATAGAGAGAACCACCTGGGTGACTGGGGACTTCCAATCGCCATGGTTTTAGAACAACTGGTTTCATCTTGCGCCAACTTAGAAAAACTTACTATTGAAGATTTAAACTCGGCATATAAAAATGCTCAACTTGTTGCAAAAGATGAATTGCGCGGGAAAAGGACTGCTGTTCAACTTCAAGCAGGACCACACCGGATTGCGGAGATTGATGAACAAAACGAAGGGGCTCTGTCGGCTCAACTTGCTGCAAAAGATGTGTTAAACAAACTTCAACAAGGTAATCAACAATTACTAGATGATTGGCAAAAACTTATTGATTGCACAATGTCCTCTGTTTATGTCTCGCTTGATTTATTGAATGTTAAACTTGGCCCTGAAAATAACCGAGGCGAATCGTTCTATCGAGAGCGCCTGCCTAGCGTTGTAGAAACTTTTTTAAGCAAGGGGTTGGCGGAGGAGGATGATGGTGCGATTGTGGTTCGTTTTAAGGATCGAGAGAGACCAATGCTTATCCAAAAGTCCGATGGTGGTTTTTTGTACGCAACCACAGACCTTGCAGCAATTGAATTTCGCACCCAAGAACTAAAAGCCGATCGTGTTATTTATGTTGTTGATGCTAGACAGAGAGACCATTTTAAGGACTTGTTTGATGCTGCAAAATTAGTTGGATGGGACCACACGCCAGACGGGTGCCGTGCTGAATTGATTCATATTCCATTTGGGTCCGTTCTTGGAGAAGACAAAAAGCCGCTGAAAACAAGAAGTGGATCGAATGTTACTCTTTCGTCCCTTCTCAACGAGGCCGTTGAAAGGGGCACCCGAGAAGTATTAAAAAGATCTGAGGACAAGAGCGCGCCTACTTATGGAATGGATAAAGATGAATTGCTGACGATAGGAAGGCAAATTGGAATTGGAGCAATTAAATACGCAGACCTTTCTAACGATTTGGTGCGGGATTATGTGTTTGATATGGACAGAATGGTTTCGTTTGAGGGTAACACGGGGCCGTATATTCAGTATGCGTGTGCAAGAATTTCGTCGCTTATTCGAGGTGGAGAACTTGACCCCGGGGCGGATATAGTTATTAATGAGCCACAAGAAAGGGCGCTTGCTTTAAAATTGCTTCAATATAGTAACGTGCTTGGTGATGCTATTTTGCACTTAGAGCCACATAGACTTTGTACTTGGTTATATGAATTAACCGAGCGCTTCAGTGCGTTCTATCAATCGTGCCCTGTTTTGAAATTAGAAGATGAACCAACAAAACAGTCGCGACTTCGTCTTGCAAACCTTACAAGGCGAGTTATTGTTGATTGCCTTGACCTTCTTGGAATTGAATCGCCAGAGAAAATGTAGTGAAAGTTTAGATAATGAAAACTCTTAAATCTCCCACAGACGCCCGAAGATTGACCGTTTTAAGACTCCCAGAATATCTGGTTGGGGCGCTTCTGCTTCTTGTTGCTATTTGGTCTACTTTTATGTTGTCGGGAACTAAGTTTGGAATTTTTGAATCAATTCCGGGCTGTGGTGTTGGAAGCGGCTGTGATGCAGTAACAAATGGCCCGTGGGGGGTTGTGCCGGGAACATCTATATACGTTTCGTTCATTGGGCTTGCTTGGTTTGTTGCTTTGTTTAGTATTTATCATTGTTGTGTCGCCCTTGGCCAGATTAGCAATCTGGTTTTATGGACTATTAGAATTGGGGTTCTTGCTTCCATTGGATTTGTTGTGTTAATGTTTGTGCTTGGAAGTTTTTGTAAGTGGTGCGCGCTTTCGCATATTTGTAATATTTTGTTCTGGGTTACTTGTGAGTTTTGGGTAAACAGGGGGTCTGGCGAAAAAATCGTGTATTCCAAGTCCTCGTCTTGGGGTTTTTGGCTTGGTGGCAGCCGTGTGTTTTTGAGTTTTTGGATACGGTTTTTGGTTGTGTTGTTTTTGTTTTGGGGCGCCGGAAAAATTCATGCAGAAAACAAACTTGAATCAGAAAAAAATTTGGCGGATGAAAACAGCGAAAGAATTGTTTCTGGTGAATCTGTTGACAGATCTACGCTTGCTCTTCTTGAGGGCGGGCATCGAATCGGTTCTGCGGAGGCGCCTATTCAGGTTGTAATATTTACGGATTATCAGTGCCCAGACTGTAAGCGCATAGAGGGTCAACTCTCAACAATAATGGAATCGCGCGATGATATTTCTGTGGTTGTTAAACACTTTCCTTTAAATTATGAATGCAACGATGAGATTGGCAGTTTCAAATTACACGGAAACGCCTGTTGGGCCGCCCGAGCAGCCGAAGCTGCGTACATTGTTGGCGGTGAAGAGGCGTGGGAAAAAATGCACTCTTGGTTGTTCTCACAAAGGGGCTCGTTTACTGATAAAAATTTTGCTGGAAGTTTAACTGCTCTCGGGTTTAACCCACAAGAAATAATTAATATTATGACGGGAGACGAAACTCTTGAAACCGTTAAAAGAAACGCCAAAGATGGAAAAGCTCTTGGTGTTTTCTTTACACCAATGGTCTTTATAAATGGTGTTGAATATCTTTGGTATTACGGTGGAAGTGAGTCGCTTCAACAGGTTTTAGATAAGGTTGCACAAAATATTGCCGGAGGGAAGGGTGTGATTTCCGCGCCCCCAACTGCGTCTGAGAAATTGGTTGAGGACTGGAGAAGGGGCAAAAAACAAAATGTGCCACAGGGAGATACTATCTCTTGGCTTGGCGATGGTGATATTGATGTTGTTGTTTGGGGCGACTACCAGGCCGCCCTGACAAAGGACATTGACGGAGAAATTAATTCTCTATTAGACATTGGTGGTTCAAATATTCGGTATACATTCAGGCACTTTCCTGTTGATGAGAGTTGTAATGCTGGGGTCTCAAACATGCCAACAAAATATGAAGGTTCTTGTGAATTGGCAAAACTTGTAATTGCTTGTGGTGCTCTTGGAGGAAACTCCGCAAGATGGAGTATGCACAACTGGATCTTGACACAAGAAACTCCTGTTAACTTGGATTCCGCAAACGATTTTGCAATAAGCATTACGGGTGTAGACAAGTCCACTCTTGGTGATGTTGTGTCTGGAATTGATGTCAACAATCAAATGCGCGCAGACATTTATTCGAAGAACAAGGTTTGGAGAAAAAGCATCCCTGTTGTGATGGTTGACAACAGATATGTTCCAAGGTGGCGCTCGGACGATGTTCCAGCGCAGGTTTTGTTTCAGCGAATATTGTCGGTAATAGACGAAGAGAGATCTTCTGGTGGCGAAACAAGCCGATAAATTTTTCCCTCTTGTGCATAAGGTGATTCAAACCCACAAACATACAGCTCGCCGCTTGCGTCTTGTCCATAAGACGAGATAAACAACTTTTGTTTTTTTGTGACTCTGTGAGATTTGTACTTATCTTTTCTGGTGCTTTTTTGTTGAAGCGCCCATGTTCTTCCGCTTAGATAATCGGAAAATAGGTACATCCCATCTAGGTCCGGAATATTCTCTCCCCTATATACAAACCCACCAGTAACAGACCCTCCGCTAAATCTTCCATATTCATAAATTGGGTCTATTGAGCTTTCTTTTTGTTCTTTGTTCATAAATATGTGTGATCCCTCTTTTGTGTTCCACCCATAGTTACCCCCTTTTTCAATTATGTCAATTTCTTCCCATTTGTTTTGCCCTACATCTGCAACCCACAACTTGCCTGTTTTGATATCAAAGCTCATTCTCCAAGGGTTTCTAAGACCATAGGCCCAAATTTCTGGCAGAAATCCATCTCGTTTTGTAAACGGATTATCGTCAGGAACCGAATATTTTTTGTTTTCACCCTCTTGGTCTACATTGATTCTAATTATTTTTCCAAGCATTGATTTTGTGTTTTGGGAATTGTCCATAGTGTCGTTCGAGCCGCCCCCATCGCCAATACCGAGATATAAGTATCCATCTGGTCCAAACATGATTGTTCCGCCGTTGTGATTTCCCCATGGCTGCCCAACCTCTAAAATTATTTTTTCTTTTTCTTTGTCTGGTTTTCCCAAATCGTCTCCAATCATAAAACTTGACAAAATCATTCTTCTTGGATTATGAGATGTGTACCAGACAAAAATCTCTTGGTTCTCTTTGTAATTTGGGTGAAGCGCTAACGACAGAAGTCCCTCTTCAGAATGTCCAACATCTACCCTGTCTCTTATGTCTAAAAACACTTGCCTCTGGTTTGCTTCTTCGTCAAGGGAAGCGCTGTAAATAACGCCTCTTTTTTCAACAACATACATGTTGGATTCCTTGGAGTCCTCAAAAACAACCTGAACTGGTTCGCTAAACTTTAACTGGCCGTGAACTGGTTCAAAAATGAGTTCTGGTGTTGAAGACACAACAATAACTAATATTTGTAATAAACACATTTGGGCATGGTATCAGGGTCTTGAGACCCAGCAACTTTAATTTTTCCACCCTCGTAAACAGTGAGTGATATTGTTCCATCAATCGCGGTTACAAACCTGTCTGTGTTTTGTGGAATGGACCACATGTCTTTTGTGTGCCTAGATATGTTTGTCGACTGTATTACTGCACATGGACTTAACCTGTTGATTAGTTTTTGAGATTCTTTGTTCCATTCTCCGTGGTGTGGAAGTTCCAAGACATCTATGTTGCTGGGAATGTTTGTGTTTAGTTCTTTTATCTTCTGTTCGTCTATATCTCCAGTAAACAAAATCTTTCTGCCGTTTGTTTCTAGTAAAAGAACAATCGATGTTGCGTTTGATGATCT
Organism: uncultured Isosphaeraceae bacterium; assembly: GCA_964558055.1. Taxonomy (GTDB): domain Bacteria; phylum Planctomycetota; class Phycisphaerae; order Phycisphaerales; family SM1A02. Next base: position 23,679 of record CAZLCM010000003.1, read on the forward strand.
GTGTTTTTCATCTTTGTTTGGCGACATTATTGTAATTTTCGCTTTTCCAATTTTTTCGTTCCACCCAGCATGTTTGGTGCAAACGTTTACATTTAATTCTAACAATTCGTTGATTGTTTTTGTCAATGGCTTTGTTGTGTTGTTCAAAATCTGTTTTGTTAACACCACCTTGTTGACAGGAATGGATTTAGCAATGTCAATTATTCCTCCAATGTGGTCTAGGTCCGAGTGAGTTATAACCAGAGTTTTTATTTTGTTTACTCCGTCTTTTTTAAGTGCTGGCACTATCTTGTTGCTGCCAACGTCTAGATTGTTTCTAGATCCAGCGTCTATTATCAAAACATCTCCGTTGTTTTTTATAATGTGGCAGGTTCCGTGACCAACATTAAGAGTGGTGACCTCTGTGTTGTTGTTTGGAATATCTACAATTAACGCTGCCAGAAAAAAACTTGCAAGAAACACTGTTGTTTTTTTGTGTTTAAAAGGAAAAACCAAAGCATAAAAAAGAAAAACAATCGTTAGTGCGCTAGCCCAAGAAATGTAAACACCACAAGCGCCGGCGAATGGAATTTCGCCAAAAAGGTTTGCCATCCATATAAACAGATAAAGAGTCTTAGATAAAACTACCTCAAAAACAACACAACCTCCAACCATCCAAATTATTAAACTTTTTACCACTCCAAAGAACAGTGTGACTGTTAACAGAAACACTGCAAAAACGTTTGACAAAAGACCAACTGGGTATAAGTTTCCAAAAAGGTGCATTGAAATCGGGGATGCAACAAAAAACGCACAAGCGCCCATAAGCCAAATTGACGAAACGCTTCTTTTGGCCATTTTTGTTGTTGGGGCGTTTACATCTAGCGGGCCCAAAAACGCCCATTTAACGCGTTCCAAAACCAATAAAAGTGTTCCTAGCACGACAAAACTAAATTGAAATCCAACGCTCCCTGCATCCGCCGGAGAATAAAGTAATAAACAAATTGCAGAAACAGACAGTATAGAAATTGGCCTGCACCGAAGCCTGCCGACTTTAAATGCGATGAACACAAATACCATTATTGTTGCTCGCATTACTGGGGGCCTTGTTTCAATTGTGCTCACTATCAACAGGGTTAACGAGACCAAGATAAATAACATGAGCGGCCTTGTAGATTTTATTTTTACAACCACAAAAGCAACAATCGATAAAATTATTCCTATGTGCATTCCGCTTATTGCGAGAATGTGTGACATGCCGGCTTTTCTAAAAATGTTTGATATTTGATTCCATCCAGAATCTCTTACTCCAAAAAAGAGGGCCAGTGCCAATGTTCTTTCTTTATTGTTGACACCCTTTAACAGAGCCGCCCTTGTTAGTTTTTTAAATGAGTGTGGGTTGTGTTTTTTGTTAGATTTTGCTTCACATAAGTAAAAAGTGTGTTTTGTTTTTTGGTTTCTGTACGTTTGTAACCACCCTACAGCTTCTATTGTGTCTCCTTGTTCTATATTTTGTTTTCCTCTACAAACAACTCTAGTTTGTGCTTTTTTATATGAGTAGCCGCTCTGTGTTGGCTGCGCCATTGCGACAAACGTTGTTTCTTCTTCTCTGTAATCAAATTCGGCCATAGGTCCAGTGGTTTTTTTGCAAGTAACCGGCTCGCTAATCACAGAAAGGCGAAGTTTTACCATTTCGCCACTTAGCGCAATTGCCCAGTGTGGTGTGTTGTGTTGATTTGTTGCTGCAGATCTCCCAAAGAATATTAAAAAAACTGATAATGACAATAATTTTAATTTGTGTTTTGACAACAAGCCAAAAGAGGAAACAGCGGCAACCAAAGAGATGGCAACTAATGATGGGTTGTTGTAGTTGCATTGAAACATGGATCCTATATAGGACCCCACGGAGGCAAAGCATCCAAGGGTTGCCGCCGTGGACCAATAAACTTTTGGGGCTTTAATTGAAAGCGGGGTGGTTAACACGGACGTAACATTGTCTTTTTGTTTTCTTTGTTAAATAAACTTGTTGCGGTTTTTCTTGTTTACGAAAAACCGCACATGTCTCCAAGGGTTGCCGCTGAGCGAGTACACTTATAGATATGAATTGTGTTATTGGGCAAGACAAGGCTGTGTCTGTAATTACCAAGGCAATTAAGGATGGAAGAAAACACCATGCTTGGATTTTTTGTGGCCCAAGGGGGGTTGGTAAGTTTACTGCAGCAGTTGAGTTTGCTTCAAAAATAATTGGCGATTCTGAGCTTGGTTTAGAGCACCCCGACATACATGTTGTTTGCAAGGAAGATGTTATTTGGTCACAAAACCCATCTCTTCAAAAAAGAAAACAAACCAACATCCCTGTGGACTTGCTAAGGGAGAGAATTGTGGGAGGAAAAACCTCAGATGATAAAACCCACGATGCCGCTGTTTTTAAAACACCTGTTTTGGCGTCAAATAAAGTTTTTATTATTGATGAGGCCGAGTTGCTCGATGAGCAGGGGCAAAACTCTCTTTTAAAAACACTTGAAGAGCCACCTCTTGATACCACAATCATTCTTGTTACTAGCCGAGAAGATCTGTTGCTTCAAACAGTTCACAGCAGGTGCACATGTGTTTCATTTTCTCCTTTGTCTGATGATGAAATGTGGAAGTGGTCAGAAAATGTAAGTTTAGATGTCTCCCCAGAGGGTTTATCTTGGGCAATACAGTTTTCTGGCGGCTCACCCGGACTGGTTTGTGAAGCGGTTGAAACAAACCTTTTTGAACTTTCTCAATCTATTTCTAAGTTTCTAAACAGAGAAAAGACGGATAACTATTCTTATGTTTCTTCTTTGCTTGTTGATTTTGTTGAGACCACCGTTGCTAAAAAGTTAAAACAAAACAGTTTTGCTAGTAAAGAGGGGGCAAATCGGAGAGCGATTGAATTGTTGCTTTGTCTTTTTAGTGCTTCATCACAAAACTTCTTGAGATCAAAATTGGTTTCCGACGGGATATCTTCTTCGGTTGTCGTTTCCGATATTGAGGGACAGTTGCCAACTAATATTTCTATGAAAGTTTTGGTTGAATCGCTTTGTGCAAGGTGGTCTAGTTTGTCGACCGGAGATTCTGTTTTTGTTTAGGGCTCTTTTGTTAAAACCGTCTTTTTAAAAATAAATATAAATCCGCCAAGTTTTTCAGATTTTTGAGAAGCCGAAAATACAATTAGACAAATACCAAACAAAACCATGAAAACGCTTAGTGCTTGTCCTCTGGATAATCCAACAAACAACGCCACGCCTTCGTCTGGCTGCCTAAATACCTCTGTTAGAATTCTTAAAATTCCATAAAAAATTGCAAACCATCCACCAACCACCCCAGGTTTTCTGGGCTTCCACCAAACTATGAATAACAATAAAAACAATATTGGTCCTTCGGCAACTGCTTGATAAAGTTGTGATGGATACCAAGCAGAAAGCAGCGGTTGAATTGTTTCTATGACGTGTTGGTTTCCGCTATATGCAGCATTTACAACTGATTGATAAAATTGTTCGCCCCCAATAATTTCTGATCTAAGCGGCTCGATTGATTTTAATTGGGATTCATATTTGGATGGGTTATTAATCCAAACTTCGGTAATTTCTGTCGGGTATTTAATGGACCACCACGGGGAATTAGAAAGTTGGCTTGAAATCTGTTTTCCCCAAAGTTCTCCGTTAATAAAGTTAGCAATTCTGCCAAAAAATAATCCTGGTGTTGTAAAAACTGAAGCTACATCAAACAGGTGCAAAATTGGTGTTTGGTTTTTTTTGCCCCAAACAATAAACGCAACACAAACACCAATCATTCCGCCGTGACTTGCCATGCCTCCATCTTGAATTGCCAGAACCCTCCACCATGGAAACTCGTTTGTAAAGGTATATAAAAGGGCTGGGTCATAAAACAAAACGTACCCGAGACGGCCGCCAATCAAAACTCCCAAAACCCCAGCAAACATAAGATCACCGACCTTGCTTGGTGAAATCAAAATAATTCCTTTTCTCCCAAGCCACTTAATCGAAGCCCAAGCTACTAAAAAACCGGCTATGTATGCGAGTCCGTACCACCGCAAACCAATGGTTTCGGAAATTTGAATTACAAAAGGATCGAGTTGGTGTAAATATGATTGTGACAGCACTTCAAAATGGTACATGAATCTATAAACAAGCGGTGACAAGTTTGCTTGTGTATCATTATTGAATGATGAAAAATGAAAACCACCTGTTAACTGCAATCAAATTGATCAAGTGCGGAAAGACGCTGTCTTCAGAAGAAATTGCCGAATCGTTTAGGATTATCATGGCTGGTGAAGCTCCGGATGGCCTTATAGGTGCTTTTTTGGGAATATTAGCAACAAGAATTCCTACAGGAGAAGAACTTTTTGGTGCTTCTTTGGTTATGAAAGAGTGTGTGAGCAAAATAGAATTTCCAAATCCTGAAAACCTGCTAGACACATGTGGAACTGGTGGGGCTCCAAAAACATTTAATGTCTCTACTGCTGCTGGAATTGTTGCTGCTTCGTGTGGGGTTAGGGTTGCAAAACATGGCAACAGATCTAGAACAGGTCGAGGGTCTGCTGAAGTTCTTGATGGACTTGGGATAAATATCAATTCGAATATCGAACAACAAAAAAGGTGTTTAGAAGATGTTGGTATTTGTTTTTGTTTCGCACCAAATCATCACAAGGCCGTGGCTCACGTTATGCCCGTAAGAAAGCAACTTGGGTTTCCTACTATTTTTAACCTTCTTGGTCCTCTAACAAACCCATGTGGTGCAGGCAGGCAACTCCTTGGTGTGTGGGATAAGTCGTTTGTTATACCAATGGCAAAATCTTTACTTGAAAGCGGAACAACAAAATCTGCTGTTGTTCATTCGTTAGACGGTCTTGATGAAATCTCTGTTTCTGCACCAACATATATTGCATATATCCAGAACAAAGAGGTTGTTGAAGATGAAATACACCCAACCGATTTCGGCCTTAAGGAGTGGGGAAGAGAAGAGGTTGTTGCAAAAGATCTCAAATCAGCAATTTCTTTTGTTCAAAACGGCATTTCTCCGGGTTCTGTTGGAGCCGTACGCGACATGATTGTATTAAGTGCATCAGTTGGCCTATTTTTAGCAAATCGTGCTGAAACGGTATCAGAGGGTGTTTTAAAGGCATCTGAAGCTATAGATTCAGGTTCAGCAAACAAACTACTTACTCATTGGGCAGAAACCAGTTATATGCACACACCATCCACAGAAAACAATTGAAACCAAACCATTAGATAATCATCTTCTTAGTAGTTGTATGCCCTGTTTATTTGTGGATAAACGAAGCAACAGAGAATAAACCCTTGGAAACAAACAACTTGTGCGCAAAACGCGGTGTGTTTAACCTGTCTTTTACAATGTCGGTTTATATTAAATTGACGTGGTGGCTGATGAGTAACAGTAAGCGGGGTGGGCATTTAACAGTTTTTATTGTATTAACAACATACGGTTATACACTAATTATCCACAGGGGTCAGTTGTATTTAGTCCGAAACACTGTCCGATAAACCGGCGGCGATTTGCTCTATTTCGCGACTAAAGCCACAATCAGTTTCTAGTTTTTGTTCAACTGTTTTTATTGCGTGCATTACAGTTGTGTGGTCTCTTCCACCAAAATATCCACCGATTTCTTCCAAGCTAAAACGGGTGTATTTTCTTGCCAACCACATTCCTGTTTGCCTTGGAACAGTAACTGATTTGTGTCTTTTTTTAGACAACAGGTCCGACAACTTAACATCATAAAAAGCAGTTATTGAATCAAAAATATCTTGTATTGAAATTCTCTTTGGTCGGTCTTTTGCAGGCTCATTACCAATGGCCTTTTTTGCTAAAGATAAATCAATTTCTGAATTATCTAACAACGAATAACTTTGTAACTTAGTAATGGCCCCTTCAAGCTGTCTAATGTTTGAATCTAACTTTGAAGCAACATAAGACGCAACTTCATCTGGGATCTCAATGTGTCGAATTGACGCCTTCTTTTTAACAATAGCCACCCTTGTTTCAAATCCAGGGGCCTCTATACAAGCGACCAACCCGCAACTAAACCTGCTTACGAGGCGCTCCTCAAGAAATGGTATTTCGTTTGGGGCAGCGTCCGAACTAAGGACAATTTGTTTTCCAGATTGAAACAACGTGTTAAATGTATGAAAAAATTCTTCTTGTGTTTGATCTCGTTTTGACAAATCGTGAATATCATCAATCACCAACATGTCAAAAGACCTAAACCTGTTTCTAAACGAAGACATCCTTCCTTCTTGGACCGCCTCTAGAAACTGGGTCATAAAACCATTACAAGAAATGTAATAAATACGCATAGAATCATGGTTTCGCATTGCTGTTTGACAAATTGATTGCAAAAGGTGGGTTTTCCCAAGTCCAACACCGCCATAAATAAACAGCGGGTTGTATGCCTGACCGGGTTTGCTTGAAACCGCGGTCGCTGCTGCGTGCGCCAATCGGTTGCCCGGCCCTATCACAAACCCATCAAAGTTGTAGTCTGGGCTAATTAGCACCTCTTCGTCGTCACTGTCCTGAACACCTGCACCGTCTCCGGAAACCATTATCGAGGCTCCGCTACCATCATCTACGTCGCCAACAAACGAGACCCCAAGAATTCGCCCGGTTACCGATTGCGCCGCACCAGAAAATTGTTGAGTGCAACATTTTTGTAAATATTTTAGTTGTACTGGTTCGTCAACCTGTATTTGAACAGACCCATCAACAATTCCAATAATTTTAATATCATCAAACCACCGTCGACACATTGTTGGGTGTTCGGTTTTGATTTTTTCAAGAATACTAAGTTTTAGTTGGTTATTATCCATATAAACAGTTGTCGTTATTCTGAAGCGCCAACACTTTCGCCAAGTTCTTCTAGTTGTTTTTGATATCTTAAACGATTGGTTCTGTGGTCCATCAGAACATGAATTCGGTGTGATTCGTCGCACCCAATTCTTTCGTTAATAGCGGAACGTATTTGTTCAATCGTTGTTCGTCTGCTTGTGTGTGTAATGACAACATGCTCAGCTTTCCAAACCTGTAACAAGTCCGCCAAGTCATCAATATGAAGGTGTTTACCAACCGAAGCCCTTTTTTTGTGCTCGTTCTCAAAAAAAGTGCATTCTGTTATAACAATTTGGGCATTAGTAAACTCCGGTCTAAACAGGTGATTTCCAATTTCAGTATCTCCAGTGCACGCAATAAGAGGAATTTTAAAAGTATGGGTAATATCAGTTCCGCCCACCTTTAGGGCGCGCAACTCGCTTTGTGCCAAACCAGAATATTTCTCTAATAGTTTTTTTCTGTGCTCAACTACAACATAAGACATGGCTGGCACAGTGTGCTTTGCTTCAATTGCCTTTAACATTATGTTTGGTTTAATCTGAATTTCTTGGTCCGGTTTAATTGGAATAATATTGTGCGGAGTGCACTGTTGTTCCAAATCAACCCAACCACCCATCATTTGCTGAATATCTCCAGCAATTTGTTCATGGCAAATGCAGGTTCCAGTCCCCATTTTTTGAAACATTCTCTGACTAAAATAATATGGAAGACCTGCAACGTGATCCATGTGTCCATGAGTTAATGCAATAAACGGGGCGGATAGCACTGGCCTTGGACAGAGACCGACATCAAAAGCAACGTCTAACTCTGGAACATGTACAGCAGTTTGTTCTCCGGCAATACTTATTCCCTGCACCCGATACGGCGGCAAATATAAAAAACCAACCTGTCCGTTGCGCGGGGGTCTTTTAGGCAACATATTAACACTCCAACAACCTCTTGGTAAAAAGAGGGGAAATTCCTGCGCGGGACTCGAACCCTTATGTCTAAAAACCAAAGTAATTAGAACCTTGAACCGCAAGGCAAACAGGATAAAACAACTGTGAGCGAGAGTGGCAACGAGCCAATCAACACAGCCCAACAATAATACCAAAAACTAAAAGGTTTGTTTTAATTGTTCCGCAAGCTTGCAAAGTTGCACAGAAGAATCGTTTGACAGCACCTGTTTTACGCTATCTGAAGCCTTGTCGGCCAACCAACCAACCTCTTTGAAGGCGGCGCTTATAAAACCACCACCCTCAAGCATTTCATGCAAACCGATTCGGTTGTTGTTTAAAATAAAATCATGAACAACTGGCTTGAGTTCTGGGTTCTCAGACAACATGAGAATTACAGGCAAGGTAAGTTTTCCTTTTTCCAAATCTCTTCCAGCGGGTTTGCCAATGTCCTTTTTTTCAGCAAGCAAATCTAACAAGTCGTCCTTAATTTGGAAGGCAACCCCAACAGAACTACCAAACTCTTTTAGAGTTTTGATGACACCATCATTTCCTCCGCCAAGAATTGCACCCATTTCACAAGACGCGGCAATAAGCGAGGCCGTCTTGTCTCGGATTATCTGATAATAAGCATCAATATCTAAATCAACGTTGTTTCTATGTGATAACTGAACAACCTCACCGGCACAAAGAGTGTTGGTTACTTCCCCAAGCAGCAAATTTAGTTTTACATTTTGTATTTTTGAACAAAGAAAAAACGCGCTCGACAACAAATAATCACCCAACATTACAGCAGCCTCATTTCCCCGCAGGCTGTTTATAGTTTGTTTTCCTCTTCTAAGATCGGCCTCGTCTAAAATATCATCGTGGACTAAAGTTGCAAGATGTATAAGTTCTACAACAGCCGCAGCAGTAGTAACGTTTTTTGGAACTGACGAGACACCGCTTACCGCCCGCCAAGAGAGCAACAACAGAGAAGGCCTCAACATTTTCCCCCTATAGGCGGCAAGTTCTCCACAAACAAGGTTGACCTCTGGGTGCTTGTTTTCAAGGTGTAGGGAAATAGATTCGGACACAGAAGACAACTCTGTTGAAAGCCACAAGCCCAAATCACTTTCCATGTTAATAAGAGAATTCATAGGTGTTACGTTATTTTATAGCAGCGATATAGGCAACCCACCCAGCACACGCCTCGCCCCTATTATCAATTTTCCAAACACCATTACCACCCCCATCTTCGTCCGTACCCTCCCAGTAGACAACAACATCAGAAAAGCCAGACTCCATTAAAATATCCCGAATCTCTGGGAGAGTCCAAAAACGCCACTCATAAGTAAACGCTTTTTTAATTTTTGACCCATCGGGAAATTCAAAATGAATGTAGTTAACAACTTCTCCCGTTATTGGGTTCACGTAACTCTGGTCCCATATATAAGTAAACCCATCCAAGTCACGCTCTTCATCCATTTCCAAAAAGGAGTCGCTTCCACCGTAAGAGTCAAGTAAAAACAGACCATCATCAACCAAACTGCTATAAACAGAAACGAAATATTTTTTTAATGTTTCGCGTTTTTTGAATCCGTAATAACTAAAGTTCATTGCCAAAACACAATCTACTGGGCCAGAGTCGACACACATAACATCTTGTTTTGTTAGTTCGATACGACTGGATTGACAGTCAGCCAAATCTCTGTCAATCTTATCTTGTGCCCACTTTAAGACGCCTTCATTTAAGTCAACCCCAAGAACGGTGTTTGTGTTGTTCCTAGAGACCCACTCTCTGGCAACAGCAGAAGTTCCACAAAAATCCTCGCGTATTCTTGATGGCTGTCTTGTTCTAAGTTCGTTCCACGCTTGGATAACCAAATCAACCTCCGACTCTGGACACTGAACAGCGCGTTCGTAAAGGTCGTTTGTGTCGGCTGTCTTTGCGGTTATCCATCCAGGTTTTACCGGTCTTCCCATTGGTTGTTCCTTATCAAAATCGAAGGGGTGTACAGAATGCGCTTCAGTTCTCAACCTTTAAGGTTAAAGGGTCTCTAATAGGAAGTTCAACCGTTTCACCACCAACAATATCGCTAACGTCACTTATTGTTGCTCGGTTGTCGTCGTCTCCGATTTTAATTTTTTCCCAATCACCAACAATAACTACAGACATTTTTTCAGGGACCAACATCCGATTGGCAACGTCTTTAACATCTTTTGCAGTGATCGAACCGATTTTGTCCCGAAAAGTTTCCCAATAAAGTGGGCTTCTTCCGGACAAATCATCATTAACAAAAACAGAAAGAATTCCCATCTTTGACTGAAACATGCTTGGGAACTGCTCAATAATCGCGTTTTTCGCCAAAGACAAATCTTCATCTGAAACTGGCTCTGTTTTTATTCTTTCTATCTCATCAAAGATTAACTTGGCAGCAAGTGCAACGGTAGAATTTTTGGACTCAAAACCAGATGACCAAACACCATCACTCCAAGGCCCAGCAGAAAGCCGAGAACCTGCGCTATAAGCCAGCCCCTCGTCGCTTCGAACCTTTTGTGTTATTCGGCTGCTGAAACCCCCTCCGCCAAGAATGTAGTTCATTACCCTTGCTGCCTCTACGTCTGGATCGTCTTGTTTAAACGACCGAATAGAAATTCTAACACCTCCCTGTGGAACATCTTGGTCAACATAGAAAACTCCGGGCTTAAACAACGACTCGACTTCTGGTGGTGGTTCGGTTTTATTTCCGACCTCCCAATCACTTAATTTTTCAGACAAAAAACTTAACATTTCTTTTTTGTTGAAATCGCCGCTGATTGAAAATATCAAATTAGACGGGTTAATTATGTCGGAGTGTGTTTTTTGTAAATCAGAAATATCAATGCTGTTTATCGATTCCTCGGTTATATCCCTTCCTAGGTATGAGTCACCATACAAAACAGACCTGTTTTCTCTTTTTAGAATTCCAGAAGGAAAATCGTTTCTTTGTTTCATGGCTTCTATTAGAGCGTCTTTTTCTATCTGAAGCCGCGATTCTTGAAACCTCGGGCTTTTTAACATTTCAAGAAACAAATCAAAACTGTTTTCAAAATTGGATGAAAGGCTGTTTAACGAAGCGGTGACCTTGGTATCCCCGCCCCGCACAGAGGACACGGCTCCTAAATAAGCAAACTGTTCATCTAGTTCTTCGGCGGTTAAAGAAGAAGACCCACCACTACGAACCAAAGATGCCATGAGCGAAGTTTCTCCAACCTTGCCCTCTTCGTCCAAATAGTTTCCCCCTCTAAACGTAGCAACAACATTTATAAGGGGAAGTTCGTTGTCCTCAACAATGTATATCGGAATAAAATCCAAAACCGACCCCTTGTACGAAGATGGTGATGGGGGAGTGAAAACAAAATCTGGATAAACCAGATCTTCTGGGCTTGTTGGAACAAGAAATGTTGATGTAATTAATATAGGTAGAGTAAACATGGTTTGTTTGTTTCCAAAATTTGGGAATTATGGTCCTGTTTGACTTTCAAGTTCAGCGACCCGAACAGTGAATTTTGCAAGAACATATTCAAGCACAGCCAACTCGTCTGCAGGAACTTTCGTGGCAGCCATTTGAAGCGCAAGTTGAATTTGTTTTGCTTCCTCCAAGGTTACACCTTCAAGGTTTGCAAGAAACTCGGTTGCCTGAGCAAGTTGTTGCGGTGTTAGTTCTTGTTTTTCCTTTGCTTCAACAAAATTTACAACCTCTTCCTCGGGTTGATTTTGTTCAATCGCGTCAACCGAAGATTGTTCGGGCTCAGCAGAAGAAGCGTTAATTTTTTCTTGTAGTTTTTTCATCAAGTAATCTAAAACGGGTTTAAACTCTGGAGGAACCTGTTGCGACTGCTTTCGCATGGTTTGGACCGCCTCGGCAAGTTCTGTTTCGTCCATGGTTTCAAGATCGGCGAGCGCCTGTTTAATCATCATCTGTTCCTGTGGTCCAAATGCAGCAAGCTCATCGTCAATTTCTTCAACGCCATCGGCCCGGTAATAAATTGCAACAGAACTATTGTTTCTATTTAAATATCTGTTTGCAACTGACATGATGTCTTCTGCGGTAACTGAGAGAAGCAGGTCTTTTGATTCGTTTATTTCTTCCCATCCGCCAATTGCTTCTGCGTACCCCAGTTGAATCATGAGGTAGAAGTTTGATTGTAGGCCCCTAAACTGATCGGCAACCACGTTGTTTTTTACTTTTTCAAGTTCGTATTGGGTGACAGGTTCGTTTTGAAGGAGTTCCACCTGTTCGTACCAAGCGCCCTCTAGCTCTTCGGGGGTAGCGCTCCCCTTAACAGTCGCACCGAACGAAAGTGCCCCCGCATACTTTTTTGTGTCAACAGAAAAAACGGCTCCGCTTGCAATTTCACTTCCCTCGACCATCGACTTGTATAGCCGCCCAGTTTTTCCATTTAAAACTGACGCCATTATTTGAAGGGCATATGAATCTTTGTGTCTGAATGGAACCCCGTGATATCGAACCTCTACTTGTGATTGTGCTTCAACCTCTCCAACCATTCTTTGTGGTGCTAGTTGGTTTGGCTCAATAGTTGGAACCGGCGGGGGCTGAACTGTTCCAGGTTCTATAGAGCCAAAGTACTCTGAAATTAGAGGTTTAATTGTTTCAGCTTTAAAATCACCGACAACAACACCAATCAAATTGCTTGGCTGATAGTAAACATCGTAATACCTGATTGCTTCTTCAAGCGTATAACTATTTAAATCACTTGGCCAACCAATTACCGGCCAAGAGTACGGGGAGGCCTGCCAAAACATCGAATTGAACTGTTCTTGAAAAACTCCAGTAGGCGAAGATTCTGTGCGCATCCTTCTCTCTTCGTGAACCACGTCTCTTTCTGAAAAAAACTCTCTAAAAACACTGTTTTTTAGACGGTCGGATTCCATCCAACACCACAGTTCAAACTTGTTGGCAGGAAGTTGGTTTATGTAAAAAGTAACGTCCTCGCTTGTAAACGCATTCATCCCAGTTGCACCGGCTCCCTGATAGACAGATGAAAACTCGTCTTTAACAATCACCTCTCTGTGCTCTTCCATTGTCTCTTTAAGTTCTTTTCTAAGAGAAGCGAGCTCCGGAGTATCGTGCTTTGCGTCCCATGGATCATCAATTTCCCCACGCTTAAATCGATTGTATTGCTCTTCCCAAACAATTTCTAGCATCTGATTTCTAAGATCGCTTTCCCTCTTTGTGAAATCGGCATCTTCTTGTGCGTTGTTGGTTCCTATAGAGTTCGTACCCTTAAACATTAGGTGTTCAAAGAAATGGCTTATTCCTGTGATTCCTGGGCGCTCGTTAACAGAGCCAACCTTAGCCACCCAACCAACGGCAACACTGTTTGGTTCTTCTGCCCTTGGAAGAAGAATAAACTTCATACCATTGTCAAGAGTAAAGATGTCTGGGTTTACATCTGCTGCAGCAATAAATGTTGATGCAAGGGTTAATATTAGGGCAACGCACTGTTTTTTCATTTCACCAACTCCTTGGGTGGATTAGTTAACTAGATTCTTGTGTAAGATGGATGCCAAGGTGTCACCTTTACACAGAGAACAAGGAATTGTACCCCATATAGTCGGAGTTGAGGTTGTGTTAGAAACACAAGAACCTCGTCTTGTTAAAGAAGCCAGAAATTTTAAGAAACATCAGACAAGCGGCGCTTCAGATCCAGAATTTATATTGCATTTTGGACGAGAAGGTGTTGATATAAGAAGTACAAAAAAACCAAACAAGCGCGGCTATCAGATAGACTTTTCAACAATTGACAGAAGAACCGGCTCTGGAAACCTGTCCAGAAAGCAAGTGTTTCCAAAAGCAATTGGTGTTCATACAAAAAAAGTAATAGACACAACCGCCGGCCTAGGTGCAGACTCAGCAATGCTTGCACTAATGGGATATTCCGTTACATCAATAGAGCAATCACCGATCTTGTCTATTTTGTTGCGTGACGGACTGCACAGGGCACAACAAAACCAAGAATTATCTGAAGCCCTTGGAAACCGCCTTGCTTTTTACGAAGCAAATTCGATAGACGTTCTAAACAATATTGGTTCGCCGGACGCTGTGTATTTGGACCCAATGTTTCCTCCAAAAAGAAAAAAGAGTGCTCTTCCTAGCGGCAACATTCAGATGTTGCAAAAAATAGTTGGATATGACAACCAAGAACAAGCCCAACTACTTTTTAACAGCGCCATGAACGTTGCAACAAATAGAGTTGTTGTAAAGAGACCAAACTACGCAGAAACGTTTGGCAATAATCCAGCCGCAATACACAAAGGAAAATTAGTTAGGTATGAAGTTTACAAACCCCAGCGTGTTTGAATGGAGCATATCGGGCTCGAACCGATAACCTCTGCCTTGCAAAGGCAGCGCTCTCCCAATTGAGCTAATGCCCCAAGCACCCTCACCAATTGCAACAGCAACACTGAAGGCTTGGTTCTTTGCGCGACCATCGTTTGGGAGTCAGATGGTGATAGCCACGATTTAGAAGCGCACTATTGTATATCAGGAGTCACAATTGCGGTAGTGGGCGACAAAATATCAAAACGGTCTCCCTTGACAACATTAACCCTCCAGGTCGGATTCCAAGAACTTTTGCCAGTGACACCAACAATTTGCCCAAGCAACTCAGATAGTTCAAAATCTTTATTTACAGGCAGATAACCAACGGTCCTTCCTGATTTTTGATCTAAAACCCTAAACATAAGTGGTCTGAGTTTTCCATCAAAGGTGTTTGAAAGGGCCAATTTCCCAACAACTACATAATCTCCGTATGTTGAAATAACCGACTTCAATTCATCAACCTCTCCCGCTTGACTAGACATTTTTTCCTTAAGTTCTTCTATTTTAATTTTTTGTTGCTGTAATTGTGCCCAAACAACAAGTTGTTTGATTCTTCCGCCCGCTACCTGCTCAACAACAATATCACCGGTGTTCTGACTAAGCAGTTCATTATACATGTCCAACAACTGTGACAACTCGGCACCCATTATTGGTTCTGTTGTAATTATCTTCCACTTGGCCTCTAGTTCTACAAGAGAAAGCGGTTCAAGCGGCTTGTCATCAACGCCAGTCGTTGATTGTTCAACGGTTTCGGAAGATTCTTCGGTGCTTTCTACTATTGTCTCGTTCGTCTCACTGCCCCAACTGTCTTCTTCAACATTTACTGCCGAAATCTCAGGAGAACTAGAAGAGGATTCATCTTTCTCCTTTGTATATGGCTTTCCATAAAAAGCAGAAATTTCCTCATCATTTGCACGCGCAACGACAGAGGTGTTTATCCACCCACTCCCAGAATCAGGCATTTTTACCGTGTGTACAACATACGCCTCTCGGTGAAGTGTTCCAGGGTCAGTTGTTTGAGAAGAAACAATATGCACTACCTCGCCACCACTAAGTTTACAAATTGGTCGCCACGAACGATACAACTCTTCCGATTCAGTGTTGTTTGCGAGAACCTCTAAATCAGTTTGAACAGTTCCGGTATCACCCTCAATCAAAACCGCAGAAGCGTTGCTAGCGGGATACCTAATGTAACCATTCATATCATTGAAAACGTCGCCAGTGGTTTCGATTCTATACCAGCCATGCTTCTTTCCGTTTACAAGAATTAAATCACCCTTTTTCAAAGAGGCGATTGGGTAATAACTTTCGTTGGCCCCACACCGAACAGTCCCGCCGTCAGACGAAACTACTCCAACCCAAGAGTTCTCGTTCTCTTTGGGCAGTGTATCTTGAGCATTTGAAGTGGCAGTTGCTGTTAAAAATCCAACAGAACATGCTATTGCAACTAGGTGTGTGTTTTTGATTTTGGGCATTTTCGGCCTCCTCGACTTCCGTGTTTCGTAGGACGTTA
>CAZLCM010000004.1:0-26371 GCA_964558055.1 uncultured Isosphaeraceae bacterium
TATGACATCGTTCACGATAAAGTCAATCTTTGGTCCATAGAATGCAGCTTCGCCCTGTTCTTCAACGAAAGGAACACCAAGGGATTCTGCAGCCGTCCTGCAAGCATCTTCTGCTTTATCCCAATTTAAAGGGTCTCCAACATATTTATCAGAGTCGGTATCACGAAGCCCAACACGTACAGTAAAGTTTTGCATTCCTAAAGTTTTGAAAATAATTTTGACGAGTTCAAGGCATCCAATAATTTCACCTTCAACTTGTTCTTCTGTACAGAATAAATGTGCATCGTCTTGTGTGAAACCGCGTACACGAGTCATGCCACTTATCTCACCTGACTGTTCCCACCTGTAAACGGTTCCAAATTCAGCAAGTCGAATTGGCAAATCGCGATAACTATGTTGTCCATTTGCAAAAATTCGAATGTGGTGTGGGCAGTTCATCGGCTTGAGTAAATACCCATCGATTTCACCATCCTCCATCATGTTCGCAAGTTCGCTACAGGAGCAGCCCTCATTTGCAAGTTTGTGAAGTTGATCTGGATCTATTAGAGGTGGATATTGACTATCTTGGTAATAGGGGTAGTGTCCAGAAGTTCGGTACAAATCTAGTTTTCCAATATGTGGAGTGAAAACTTGGCTGTACTGTTGTCTTCTTAACTGTTCCGAAATAAAGTTCTGTAATTCTTGCCTTACGATTGCCCCGTTTGGAGTCCAAAGCAGGAGCCCTTGTCCAACCATTTCATCTATGTGGAAAAGACCTAACTTCTTACCAATTACTCGGTGGTCGCGTTTTTTTGCTTCTTCAAGTAGTTTGAGATGATTCTTAAGTTGTTTTTTATGAACAAAAGCGGTTCCATAAATGCGAGTTAGTCGGTCAGAATCGGCGTCGCCGTGCCAGTAACTACTTGCGATACTTTGAAGTGTGAAAGCGCCTATTCTTCCAGTTGAAGGAACGTGCGGCCCTCTGCACAAATCTTCCCAATTTTCATTTGGGGCACCGGTCGCATACCAAGTTAATTTTGTAGACCCGTTCTCTACGGCTCTTTGAGCATTGTCAATTTTATATTTGCTGCCTTCGTCACTAAGTTTTTTCATTCCTTCTTCGATGGGCAGTTCATACTTTGTGAATGGTCTGTCCTCTTTGATAATTTCTGACATTTCTTTTTCAATGGCTTCGAATTCTTCGCTGCTTAAAGGTTCATCTTCAGCGAAAGATATGTCGTAATAAAAACCATTATCAAGTGCGGGACCGTAGACCAATTTTGAGTCAGGATGTATCCGTTGAATTGCTTCAGCCATTACATGTGCGCAACTGTGACGAATCAAGGTTAGCGCATCTGGGTCACTTTCTTTTTCACCTTTTCGGGCAGTGATAATTTTTAATTCGGCATCTTCACAAATCTGTGTATGAATGTCACTGAGTTCTCCATTGATTCTTGCGCCTATTGCACAAGCGGCAAGACCCTCTGAGATATCTAGAGCAACAGCGTGCGGCGTAGTTGAATCTTTAAATGAACGAGTTGAACCGTCTGGGAGTGTTATGTTTGGCATGATTATTTATTAAACAAATCCGATTGAGTGGGAATAACTGGTGGCTCTTCTTGAAGTTCATTGACTTCACGAGAGAGTGCTTCTAAGTCCTGGAAGTTGAAATACTCGCTTGCGTAGCGAATGTAAACAATTTGATCCACTGATTTTAATTGATAGGCAACACGCAAGCCAACTTCTTTGCTTGGTACCTCACGATCAAAAAGTTTCATTAAATCTTCTTCAACATCACGAACGATGGCAACTTTTCTATCCTCTGGTATTGCTCGTTTCCCACAGGCAGCCTGAAGACCTTTGAGAACTTTTTCTGGGTCGAAGGGGACACGGGTGCCATCTCTTTTAATGACCATAAGGCGTGAGGTTTTTTCGACTCGTTCAAACGTTGTAAACCTTCGGTTACATTTTTGGCATTCTCGCCTGCGACGGATAGATTTTCCACCGTCTGAACTACGGCTATCTATGACTTTATCTTCGTCTCGTTCGCAATAAGGGCACAACATAGTGGCTCATTGTACTTTACAAAGGCAAATCTTGAATTATGGGTTTATTGACGGTGTCCAATCGAGGGAATTTGCTCGAGGAGCCCACCTTCGCATATCAGCAAGATCTTTAAGAGATAAGAACTCAGTGGAGCCATCAAGTTGACCCGCAAGAACTAAGCCACTGTGTCGCGTTGATAGATTCCCATGGTCCGCGGAGTTACCTGTTGGCATTGTAGAAGGAGAGCCATCAATAATGTTCCAACGCCATGTATCGCCACTACTTGGAAAGTGTGGGCTCTTAATTTCAAAATATCCTTCGGTGAGGAGTGCAATTCCATCTGATCCATTATCAGATCCAAGTGGTGCTTTCGCTGATGCAAATACTAATTGTTTTGAAGGATGTGGGATGTCAGATAAGAATTTACCGTATAAACGTTTGTTTTCAAGTGCTGGCAGAGCAGTTGTTCTTGCGTCTCCTCCCATCCATTCGCTGTTTAGACCAAATGAAGGAAATACACTTGCAATGTAACTGTAATTCTCAGTACCGGAATATTGCGTAAGCCATTTTGTTTGACCGTTTACGTAAAGGGATGTCATAGCGTTATCAAGGTAAGGGAGTAACCTCCAGACATACCGTCCACTTGCTGGCCACGAAATGGTTTCTCCATTTGGACCCGTAAACGTTTCTTCTTGATTACTAGAGTACCCTTCTATCAATTTACTTTTTCTGTCAGTTGCTGATAAGTAATATGCCTGTAGCACAGATCGCATTGAACTCGCTTCTCTGGTACTAACGGCAGAATTCATCACTTTTCCAGTAACTACAGTTGTAAGCCCAACTAGAACTGAGATTATTGCAATAACGATGAGTAGTTCAACAAGCGTAAATCCGCAATAGGCATTTCTATTAGTCTGTTTCTTCAAATCTAATATCCTAAGGCGGGCAATAAAAGGTGAAAACTGTCACAAGAAGGAATAGTCAGTATTATAGCACAGATATAGTTGCGAATAGGTCTCAGTAAAGATATGATTTCACATCTTGGAGGTTTCATGACTAACCAAACAACAACTTTGTTATTGACATTGAGTTCAGCAACTATGCTGATTAAGCCACTAGTTGCTGAGTCCTTTACTGATACACTAGAAACACCCACTTTCGATAGGTGGATGTACCCATTTAATGGTTCAATTGGTGATAGGGAGGTTGCATCTACTTTTTCATCTCTCGGGGGAGGTTATGAGATTTTTGATGACCGAGATGCTCAAATTTTATTGGGTTTTATAACTCCTGAAGAAATGCCAGTTGGATTAGGTGCATCACGTTACGACGTGGTTGAAGCAACGTTACATATTTCGATTAGCAATGAAGGAAATATATATGATTCAACAACGGATTATTGGCAAACCTACCTAGTTGACTCGGGGTTTGAAGACGAAGATTCCGGTCGTCCAATTGAATTGTATGGTGCAGCATTTCGAGGTGGTTTTAATGGTTGGACATTTGGTGAAACTGGCTCTTTCCCATTTGGCGCAGTCCGCCGTGAGCGTAATGCGTATCCAATTATGTTTGATAATGGTGTTGCAATTGATGTTTCAAATAACGTCCTTGATGAATTTCAACCAAACTCATTTGCGGTTGGAACAAACGATGCACTTAATCAAGGGCAACTTATACCAACCGAAACTGTTCTTTCTTTTTCTATAAACGTTGAGGACCCAGATATTCAATGTTATTTAAGGAATGGGTTCAATGAGGGCTTGTTAAGTTTTATCGTATCTTCTTTGCACGAAGCCCAGGAACCAGGTGTAAGGTACGATAGGGGGCTGATTCAACCAAATTTCCACATGAAAGAAAGTTGGGCTGTGTATTTTGGTATAGCCGATGCGGCACAGTTAAGTTTTATAGTTCACGCTGATGATACAACCACAATTCCAGAGGATTTAGATGGAGATGGAGTTGTAGGAGTAAGTGATATTTTAGTTGCCCTAAGTGATTGGGGTTTTTGTTCTTGTTGTTCTAGTGACCTAAACTCAGATGGTGAAGTTAACGTATCTGACTTGCTCGCCATTATTGCAGCTTGGGATTCTTAAATTTATAAAAGGAGTAAGATAGATGCTAGGAAAAATTTTAACCTGCACAACCATATTAAGTTTTGCAACACCGATAGTAGATGCTGACTTAGTGAACCCAACAATACCAGATTGGAGAGGTGATGTCGGGACACAATATTATGGTTGGGATTCGTTTACATCACCATATAGTGCACCAAATTTCAATGACAGCGGCGATGCCGGTGGCATGTTGTTTAATTTTGCAGATGGTGCGATGATAACTGGCTCAGGAAATATCTATAACCAAGGTGGTGGTTTAGAGATTCACGTCTATGGTTATGGGCCTCTTGAGCAAGCAGTTTTGAATGTTGCGTCAATGGGGACCGAAATGGACTATGCAAATGTATCACTCTGGGTTAGCGATGGAGAGAATGGTCAAATGTTCTCCTACGATGAGTTTGCAACGAATTATTATGAAGAAGTGCCTAATTTTGGTGCAAACGTAAGCACTTCATATGAATGGGATTTATCAGGTTACACTGGAACCATAACGGAATGGGCTTTCTTTATAAATGGAACTGCACCTCACAATGTTCTTGACGCAGTAACAGTTGACATTTTTACTGGAGCAGTTCCTGCTCCAGGAGTTTTAGGGTTACTAGGAGTTGCGGGGTTTGCCTGTAGGCGAAGAAGATAAACTTTATAGAATAGACAGAATAGCAAAAGAGCCCTAGTTATCTGGGGCTCTTTTTTTTACATTCCCTAAGGTTAGATACAAATAATTGATGGTTTATTAACCGCGGGTTAACTTAATTTTCTGCTGGGGCGATCGCTTCTCGTGATTCTGCTTCTAGGTAAAGAATTCGATCGCAAGAAACGCATTTGATTATTTCTTCTCGGCTTCCAAGCAAAGAAGTAATTGCATCTAGTGGTAGTCGTAAACTGCAGGAAGTGCAAGAGTACTCTCGACGTTTGAGATCGATAATCTCGATTGCTGCTAGTGCTTCACCTTCATAGTCATCAGCAAGGGAAACAAACTCATCAAGAATTGATTCAGGAATAATTGAGGCCGCTCCATCACGTTCTTTCTCAAGTTCAGCAAGTTGATCTGAGATTTCCGATTTTCGGGTTTCAAGTTCTTTTTCTGCGACCAGTAAAACTTTTTCTCGTTCGGCTTTGCGCTCTTCAATATCTGATGCGATCTTGTCGAGTTCTTCTATTGCACCCATTTCAATCAGTTCTTCGTCTTCAAATGCCTTGCGATGTTCCTTAATAGTATTCATCTCTGCAAGTAGTGCCGAGTACTGTTTGTCATTAACCGCTTTATTTAGTTCTTCACGAAGGTGTTCAATTCTTGCATCGATTGATCCGACTTCGGTCTCGATGTTAGCGATATTTGCTTTTCGCTGTTTACGCTGGGTTTCGTTTTCGGTTTTTTCTACCTCAATCGAGTCCACTTGCTTCTCTTGGACTTTGAGGTAAATTTCTGCTGACTCAACTCGGTTGCGCAAGCTGCGCACTTGGCGGTCAACTTTGTAAAGTGTTAACAAGTTATCAATCAAAGCCATAGAGATTCATTCTATCAGAGTATTGCTTTCTAGGGAAGAAACCAATAGGCAACTGCTCCTACTAAGAGAAGTGAATCGAGTACATCGAGTACGCCTCCAAGACCGGGGAGTACTGAGGAGGCATCTTTAATACCGCTATCTCGTTTAAACACACTAATGAGCAAGTCGCCAACTTGACCCACTCCTCCAAAAAGAACTCCGAGAAATGCTGCATATCCAAGTGCTATAGTTGGTTCGCTTTGGAGAAAGGTATTATTAAGTGATGCGAGCAGAATTGCGGTGAGGGATGCTGTAACTAATCCACCGATTAAGCCCTCCCATGATTTTGCTGGGCTGACCCACGGGATCATTTTTCGTTTGCCAATGCTGCAACCCACAAAAAAAGCGCCAGTGTCGCACATTTTCACGATTGCGATGATTCCAACAATCCACCAAGCGCTGTGATCTTGCCGAATCAACAGCAAGAACCCAAAGCCCATCGCAACATAAGCCGCAGTTGCAACTGTAAACGTTGACCCAGAAATAACACCTCTTAAATCTTTGCCTTTTGCAAGGCAAATTATTGAAAGTGCGAAACTTGCGACCATAATCGAAGATATGAGCGCAATTGCTTTACTTGTTTCCATAGAATCAGGCATAAGATAGATAGCCAAAATCCACACTTCCATAGAAAGTATTAACACTGGAGCCGAGGACCTAATGTTTGCATTATTTGCCATGGCTCCGAACTCGATTGCTGCAATTGGTGCAGCGAGCATTGCAAGAATCGCAATTAAGAGTCCTGGCTGTAGAGATGTTCCACAATCACATGTAATGCTGCCAAGTTGATTGTCGAAGTAGATGAGCGCAATTAGCGCGATGCTCAAAATAGGACCAGTGATCAGACGATGTTTTAGCATGTTTGGTTTCCCCAAAGTTCGTAGCCCCCAGCGATAGATTGACAATTGATATAGCCAAGTGATCGTAAATACAATGCGAAAGATTCAGATCGGTTGCCAACTCTGCAATATACGTAGATAGAATCGTCTCTCTGGTAGGGAAAATCATCGATTCTAATGCTCAGATGTTGAAGTGGCAAATGTACAGAGTCCTTGAGATGTCCGTTTTCATATTCATTAATTGTTCTGCAATCTATAAAAATTGCTTCCTTGCTCTGGAGAGAGTCCTCAAAGGAAATTTCAATAGGAAGCGAACTCACTTTGGTCATGGCGCATATCGTAACATTAAGTGGTGTTCTCTTGTGCGTTTCGATACGCTTGCGAAGCAACATCACTAGAAAACCCTTTGCGGTTTAGGGCGGATATCACTTTTTTTTTGATTAAATCTTCATCTTTAGAGGTAGTTTTGGAAAGATGTTTAAGAGCAAATTCGTCTGCAAATTTCTGTTCGCAACTACCTTCTAGTTCATCATCAATTGCTTGCTGTGCAACCTCCGTAACAATTTCTTTTTCATGAAGTTTATGAACAAGCCATCTTCGGCCTGCAGGTTCTTTCCGTAGCCACTCACGAATGAGTGCTTTTGCAAATTCAAGATCGTCAATCCAATTATCTTCAATTAGTTGTTCAACTGTAAGTTGAGCGACTTGCTCATCAACACCTCTCTTTTTGAGTCGCGTTCTTAGTTCGTTAGAACCCCACATTCTTCTTGAGATTAAATCAATTGCGATGTGCCTTGCTTTTGCAATTTCATTATGTAATTTAACAGTATTTGTAGTGTCTTCGTCCCACACAGATTCTACAGAGAGATTTAACTCTTCAACTGTAGAGAAGGGTAATGTCATAGCAAGTTTTCCTTGCACGTATATATCTCGAAAATTTGGGTCTTCTTTTGATGGTTCGATTGCAGTTATGAGATGGGTCATTGGATACTCATCATAAAACTTCGCATTTCATCTGCTGCATGATTATCACCTAGTGTATTTGCCTGTGTGATTCCATCGGATAGGGTTTTAACCGCTCCCTCTTGATCTCCCATTTTGTTCTGGCTGCGGGCTTTGTGTAACCAAGCATAGCAGTAAGCCGAATCCGTCTCAATGGTTCGGTCAAACCATGCAATTGCTTCTTGATGGAATCCTGCTTTTGCGTGCTCCATGGCGATTCCATACATGCAGAACGCATCATGAGGGTCGCTTTCAAGAAGATTGCGCAATTGAGAGAGCCGGTCATTTGTTGGTGTGCTCATGGGTGTATCATTATAGGAATGAAGAAGTTTTGTGCAGTTTTGTTCTTGTTTTTTTCTCTGTGTCTGACTAGTAATTCCTTCGCGTCAAACTTGCAGCTTCGACATGCAGCAGGAGGCCAATCAACAGCATTAGCCATTGGTGAGAATTTCTGGTACCAATCTATTGGAGAAAAGGTATTAATCCTAAGCAAGAAAGGAGGGAGTGTTCTCTCTTCGATAGATTTAGCAACGCCCGCTTCTGCACTTTGCACGGACTTAATGATTCGTGGAAAAACACTTTATGCGCTCCTTGATGAAGAAGAAGTAGTTGAGTTGTCAATTGACAAGACGAATGCATTAAGAGTAGATAAAAGAACCGGCAAAACTGAATTGGGCATTGCCCCTAAGAGTTTTGGAACTGTAGGCAAGTCGCCAGTTGTTTTTGGAGAGGGTGGGGTTGTTCGGCTTTCAGATGGAGTTAAAATTGTAGAGTTTGATGGCCTTGTCGATGGGGTTGCATATTCTCATGAATTTGGTGTGATTTTTGTTTCTGAAGGGAATATTTACGATGAAGAGTCAGAGCAGGTGTTGGGAATTGCTACGAACCTATACGAGTTAGATAAAACGAGTAATGCAATTGCAGGAACACTCATTTATGCTAAAACGCTAGGAGATGAGACGGAGGTAGGGCTCTTCACAAGCAAACTTGATAGTGTGAACAAATCTCTTAGCAAGGAACGAATTGAAGGTAACTTAGAGAGCGTGCTTGTGAAAGGTAGCAGGGTGTATGTGGTTACCTATTCTGGGATATATGTTCTTGGAATTTCCCCGAAGGAATTGAGGTTGCTCCGAGCATTTGCATTAGAGGGATTAAGTAAGATAGATGTACTTGCTTCAAATTATTTTTCGGTATGTGGAAATTTTGGGCGCGGTCTATTTAGGATTGATGGAGATGGAGGGGGTGAAGGAGAAACATTGTTTCGAGTTGTGCCTTCAAATGGTCCTATGAAAGCAGGAACTTTTGACTCACGCGGTTTGTCTATTCCTTTAGAGACCGGTTCTGCGTATTACGTTGATGGTGAATTCAGTTTAAAAAATGAAACTGCAAAAAATGGAATTGCTAGTACATCCGCTGTAGTACTAGGTGGCGAAGTAGTAATCCTTGGCTCAAGTGGACAAGTTTCAATGTCGACTTCAAATGGTAAGACGATAACTGACATCGGATCTCCCGCAAGAACCGTTGTGGCGAATGAAGGAGATTTTTGGTTTGGTACAGATGACGGTGTTTGTGTTTACGAGATGATTGGAGAAAATAAATTTTCTGCGAAGTCGAGTATTAAACTTGCAGGCCCAATTGTGCAACTAATCCCTATGCTAGATGGAGCGGTTACATTTGTTTCTGGTGCAGGGTTTGTTGGGACAATTGAGGAAACTCAAGAAGCTGTTGCATTAGAACAATAACGTTTACAAATCGAGTCCTCTTTGCAAGAACCTCCTCGCTTTTTGCAGACCTGCCTACCGTGCCAGACAAGAAGGTGACTTAGCATTGTCCATTGCTCTTGAGGGAATAGTGCCATCAGATCTTTTTCGATATTGTTTGGCTTTGTTTCAGTTGACAAGCCAAACCTCTGGGCGAGTCGCCCAACATGAGTGTCGACAACAACCCCTTCGTTTTTGTTGAAAGCATTGCCAAGCACGACGTTCGCTGTTTTTCTGGCAACTCCACGAAGTTTGATTAGATCTTTCATGTTGTTGGGTACACTCCCATCAAAATCATTAACAATCATGCAGGAGGATTCGTAAATCGATTTTGCCTTTCCCCTGAAAAGTCCAATGGATGCAATGAGCGGCTCGATATCTTCAGGCGAAGAGTTAGCAAAGTCCTCTGCAGTTGGAAACGATTTGAATAATTCTGGAGTCACTTTGTTTACCCCAACGTCTGTGGCTTGAGCTGAGAGAATAGTTGCAATCAACAATTCAAATGGCGAATTGTAGTTAAGTGCACAGTGCGCATCTGGATAGCGTTCTTGTAAAGAGTTGAATATTTGTTCTGCTCGCTTACTTTTGCTTTGCATTTTTGAATGTCCAAAAGAAATAAATCGTTGGTAGCACTACTAGGACAAAACCTATTTCTGCGATTGGAAGTATCCAATCACTTAATGTCTCACCCTCAATTCTATAACTTTCTGCTTCTTCAATAAGTCCACGTTCGATTAGATAATCGGATTTGTCTAGGTAACTTTGTACTTTTGGCTCAACCCAGAAGAATATAAACATAAAACAAGCAACACCTACAGCGGCAAGAGTTACAAAGATTTTTTTAACCATGGGATTTAAGAGGAACTCCATCAGACCAAGTTGTGCCATCTGACCACATCTCTTGTTTCCAAATTGGGACTCTTTGTTTGAGCAAATCTATCATAAAACGGCAAGCGGTAAATGCATCGTCTCGGTGATCGCTGCTAACCGCAATCACGACGCTTGCTTCGTCAATAGCGACTTCTCCGATTGCGTGCGTGACTCTTACGTGTCGTACCTGAAATCGATTGATCGTTTCTTGAGCCAGTTCTAGCAACTCTTTTTCAGCCATTTCTTGATAACAGTCATATTTGAGAGCGGTGAGATCCCCGTGAATCTCATTTTTTTCAGGTCTAGTCCGACCAACAAATATGCACTCTCCTCCGCAACCAATTTCAGGGAGGGTGCTTGCGCTAGTCACATCCACCGCTTGCTTGCAGAATTGAATATTGATGTTGTTGGTGCTCATAACTTAATACATGGTATCACTGCATAGCGCGTATAGGGTATGCTGCGTGCATGAAGCATGGCTCTTCTAGTAAAAAGTCAGTCGTTTGCGTGCTTACTGTGAGTGATACTCGTTCCCTTGAGGATGACCAAAGCGGTAACATTGCAGTTGTTGCTCTAGAGCAAGCGGGGCACTCTATCGCTTGTCGTGACATTGTTAGAGATGAGGTTCCTGCAATCTCGGCAATTGTTTCTGCGTGGGCATCTGACGAGAAGATTGATGCGATTGTTGTTACTGGTGGGACTGGCCCATCTAGACGAGATGTTACTCCTGAGGCCATTCTTCCATTAATGACTGCAACTATTCCGGGCTTTGGAGAGTTATTCCGGCAACTTAGTTACCAAGAAATTGGTGCTGCCTCAATGTTAAGCCGTGCGGACGCTGGTTGGATTGATGATGAGAGTTTTCGGACTCCAGTATTTTTACTTCCCGGATCACCAAAGGCAGTTACTTTAGCGATGCAACATTTGATAGTTCCACAACTTGGTCACTTTCTAGATGTATGTTCTGTGGAGACAAAATAGTGATTGTTGCACATGGAATAGACATTACAGATGTGAAGCGTGTAGAGTCGATGCTTGAGAAGCATGGACAAACATTTATTGATCGTTGTTTTACTCAAACTGAACAAGAAGCGGCCAACGTTGCATCAAAAGATATGCGAGCACAACGGTTTGCTGCAAGATATGCTGCGAAAGAGGCGGTCTTGAAAGCCCTAGGGACTGGCTTAGCGGGTGGTATAGAGTGGATTGATATTGGAATCTCCAGAGACGACGGTCCACCAAACATCACATTAACTGGAAGAGCAGCGGAAATTGCTAAGAAGCAAGGGATCGAGGAGTGGCGTTTGAGTTTGTCACATACTGGTGGGATGGCGATGGCCAGTGCAATAGGATTAGGAGGATTGCTATGAGTAGGAAAAAGGGACCGGCTCTATATGAACTTATCTCAACGAATAAACCCACACATGGTGCTGCATCTCCTGCACCTGTTCAACAAGAAGATGAAGATGTTCACTTAACCCACAACGTTCTGACGCCAGGTAGGTCAATTCGCATGTCTCTTGGAACGATTGGTGTAGTTGTCGCTGTTTGCATCGCTCTTATCGTTATTTCTTATGCGATGGGCTCTAGGCGTGGCTATGATATTGCAAGAGCGGATTACGGTAATCGCCTTTTCGAAGAGATAAATTCAACGCCAATATCTAGCACTCCACAAGTGAATGACCAGCCAGTTTTCCAGCCCGAAATTAATCAAATAGACACAGAATCTACATGGGGAGAGATCCTAAGTGACCCCAGAGTCGCTGGAAAGAACTATTTCACCCTCATACAGACCTCAAAAGAGGGTGCAATGCAATTAGCGGCTTTCTGTAGGGGAAAGGGACTTGAAACATACGCAATATCTGGCAATAATACGCGGCTCTACCGTGTTATTGCTCTTCCCGGTTCAGTTGATCGGAACGATGCAGTTGCCACGGAGTTAAGGTCTAAGATTCATGCCATTGGGCAAGAATGGGCCAACACCAAGGTAGGTCGCTCAAGTGACCTAAAGGATGCATACCAATCGCTTTACAAGTAGTAAAGCAATAGACAGGAAAAGTACTATGAGCCTTCACAGAAGTTTGAAAACTAAGGCAGCAGGTCTAAATCAACACCGAAACGTTCTAACTCGCGCTGAACGAATTGAGAAACTTACTGAAGAAGATAAGTTTGATAAAGAAAGTGGTTCACCGATAGGTTTACCAAAGGTGGGTAGTCGTAAAATAAAACTTGCAAGCAAGAAGAAGGAAACTTCTGAGGATGAAGGCGACTCAACCGAAGAAGCAGCAAGTGAAGAGTAATTTTGACTGATTCGCTCGACATTGAGCGTCTGCTTTCAAAGCGCGTAAGAGATATTGAAACCTCGGGTATTCGCCGAGCTTGGGCACTTGCACAAACCTGTGAGGAGCCAATTAATTTATCAATTGGTCAGCCGGATTTTCCTGTACACGATACCTTGAAGCAAGCGGCCATTGATGCAATTCTTGCAGATAGCAACGGCTACACAAAAACAGCGGGAGAAGATTTGTTGCTCGATTCGATTCATTCACGATTGAGTAATCAATTAGGATGGAACTTTGATGACTCATCCAAGCATGCAGCCATGGCAACATCCGGTACCGCAGGTGCATTGACACTTGCATTTCTTGCTATTCTTGAGGGTGGTGACGAAGTAATTATCCCTGATCCATACTTTGTTATCTACCCAACGCTTGCGAGAATAGCGGAAGCAGAACCAGTTTTGTGCGACACGTACCCTGATTTTAGAATGACTGCGGAACGGATAAAAAGGTGCATCACTAATCGCACCAAGGCGGTTTTGTTGAATTCTCCTGCCAATCCGACAGGAGTTGTTCTTGCTAAAGAAGAGGTTCAAGATATAGCATCGCTATGTAAAGAACGTGGAATATTACTAATTACTGATGAGATATATGATGAGTTTGTATATCCACCTGTTGAATTTGTGAGCCCCGCTGAAACAAATGATGATGTTTTAGTTATTCGCGGATATGGTAAAACCTATGGTTGCACTGGATGGCGAATGGGTTATGCAGCGGGCCCCAAAATTCTGATTGACGAAATGTCAAAACTCCAGCAACAAACTTTCGTTTGTGCGCCATCGCCTATGCAACATGCAATGGCTGGTGCCTATGAAATTGATTTGACCGAACAAATCGAACGCTTTCAAAAACGCCGTGACATGGTTGTAAAGAAACTCAATGACGTAACGGATTTAGTTATTCCAGATGGAGCGTTTTATGCATTCGTAAAAGTGCCAGAGCATCTGCAAATGACTGGTATGGAATTTATCAGAAAAGCAATCGAACACGATGTGCTTGCTATCCAAGGAAGTGTTTTTTCTGCAAAAGATACTCATTTCAGGATTAGTTACGCCGTCGACGAAATTGATCTTGAAAAAGGTTTGTCGATTCTTCGCTCCCTTCTTAGTGGCTCAGAGCCGAATTAATTTGGCTAAAAGTGGCTGTCACTAGAAACCGAGAAACGACCCGCGGGATTGTTTATCTAACTTACGCGGAGAAACGACCCGCGGGATTGTTTATCTAATTAAAAAGGCCCCGTCGGCGAGCATAGTGCAACGCCGACGAGGCGGAGGGGAGAAAGATGTTTTCTACCTCGGCCGATTGCACTTTTAAACATGAGATTAAAGTTAAATTAGGGAAAATGCGGCTTCAAAAGCAGCTATTTGAGTCGCTGAGCCGTATTTTTCTGATACAAGTTTTGAACCCGATTCTCCAATCATCCTTGAAATTTGATTCTCTTCTAGAGCTGTTGAGAGCGTTTTTTGCCAACCATCTTTTAGGATAAACGAACTTTCTTCATCGATGAGCATATCGAACCCAGGGATTTCGGTGGCAACTATTGGTATACAACCTAGCATCGCTTCAAGGAAAACAGTACGAACAGGCATCCGTTTAGAGGGAAGCACAACAAGATCTGCTTGTGTTATCAGTTTCCTAAGTGAACTTATATCCCTTAAGCAAGTTGTAGAGCCATGCATTTCAAGTTGAGAGATGGTTTTCCAAACTCGCTGTTGTTTTTTTCCAGTCATCTCTAAAAAGACATGTAAGTTTTGAAACTGTTTAAGAGAATCTAGAATTTCACTTGTATTTCTAGGATTTCCTGCAGCATCAAGAACAACAACACAACGGTTAGTGTTGGATATATTAGAGTTGTTGACGTTATGATTTGTTACTCCAAGAGGGACAAGGGCAACTCTATCGGTTCCTACACGACGAGTGATTTCCGATTCAATTGAAGGTGTAGCAGCAAGCCATCTCCATACAATGCTACTTTTTTTAACCTTTCTTGCATCTTGCATCGAAACAACTTCTTGCATAACCTTAACATCAAGTGAAGGAGCGACATCTTTTGCAAGTTGAGTTGCATCTTCTCCATAGGCAACAATAGCCGTCACATCGTTTTTTAAACACAGTTCAATCACTTCTTCTCGTCGTTGTTTACGAAGTAACAAGGAGACCGGCATTGGTTGTTCAACTAGTTTTGAAAAAGAAACAGCGTTGTCGTAAAACGGCATCGATACGGTCTCGACCTCAGGAACAACACGAATAACTTGGTTTCCGTTATCAAGTAACCCAACAACGAGTCTATTAAACATAGCGTGTTCTTGTTCAAGTCGATCTTTTGACATGAGCATCGCAACAGTCATTTTCTTGCTAACCTTGGTTTTGTTAATGGTGAAAGCGCTGTTGCCATCTCACTTGGAACAGGGCATGGTCGTTTTGTTTTTACATCCACAAGAACCCACAGTGTTTTGCTTTGGCAAACAAGTACTGGCTTTTCTCTAATGGCGTGAATGAGTGTCGTTCTATTGGACTTAACTCTACGAATATCTTCTACCCAAGTCGTGAGAATTAGTTTATCTCTTAATGTGGCTTCAGCGCGGTAATCAACTTCATGCCTTCCAACAAACCACATTACATCCGAAAGTAACAACTGCTCTCTCGTCCATCCACACGCATCGCAATGCAACTGTGCTCCTTTGTCAATCCACCTTATGTATTCGATATTATTGACATGATCAACTTCAGCACTCGACTGTTCAGGTAGAACATTAATCTCACATTGAAAAGGTGATGGGTGTATAACCCCATCAATAAGCAGCTCTTCAGAAGTTGGTTTAATATCCAGTTCAGGCATCGGTTGGCACCTCTAGTTTTCTAAGATAATCCCAAGAGTAAATCCCTGCGGAGTGTCCGTCTGAAAAGATTAGACGTATTGCATAGTTGCCAACAAGTTCCACGTTTTCAATTGTGAGTGGCGCATCATTGCTGCTTGGAAGAATTGCAAGTGGATTTTGTTCAAGTTCGTCTCTTGTAGCTTTTGAATCAGCAGATGGAGACATGCGCCTTAGAAATTCGACGGGGTAAAAAACTGAAAAATCATCGTTCCAATCGATGCGCAAGCCACTCTCACGTTGCAAGTCGAGATGTTTAGGTACGGTTTGGTTAGCAGCCATTTCGTGGATTCTACTATGATGCGCAATATGGCACGTGTTAATCATCCAGCAGATCGTCTATGTGGTTCGATTGATGAGGTTGGTGCTCCACTTTGTGTGGGCATTGACCCTGTCAAAGAGAGATTGCCAGAAGAATTGCAGGGATTAAGCAAGTTGGAAGGATATCGAATCTTTTGCAGTGGTGTGATTGATGCGATTTCAGGGAAGGCCTCTGCTGTAAAATTTCAGTCCGCATGTTTCGAACGAATTGGTAGTTGCGGAGTCGAACTGCTTGGTGATTTGAGGATTCATGCAAGCGAGAAGGGGATGCAGATTATTCTTGACGCTAAGCGAGGAGATATAGGTATTTCAGCGGAACATTATGCGGTCTCTGCTACTGCAGATGGTCCTTGCGATTGGATAACGGTGAACCCTTACTTGGGGGTCGATGGAATTATTCCATTTTTAGATGCAGGACTCGGTGTCTTTTGTTTGGTAAGAACTTCAAACCCAAGCGGTGATGAAATTCAGAAACAACAACTTAAAGATGGGCGAACTGTTGCACAGTCCATAGCGGATTTACTAGCAACAAAAGGCGAGTCCTATTTAGGGAATTCTGGTTTGAGCAGTTTGGGTGCGGTGGTTGGCGCAACTAAACCTGTGGAAGCAGAAGAACTTCGAAAGCGGATGCCAAAACAAATATTCTTAATGCCAGGAATAGGAGCTCAGGGAGCAACAGTAGAAAGTGTTGCAAGTTGTTTTGCCGGTGGACACGGTGCTCTTGCAACTGCAAGCAGGAGTGTTATTTTTCCTCCTGTTAAATCTGATTGGCAAACAGATATAGCAAACGCAGCAGAGAAATTATCCAATGAATTGCAGGTCGAGGCGGTATGAACAAGCCCGCAGTACTAATCATCGGATTTTGCTTACTCATACTATTTGGAGTTCCACTTTTTTTCAGAGGAGACAATGTTGCCCCTCCAAGTGATGCAGCAAAAGTCATCATTATTTCACCACACAACGAACAGATT
The DNA here is from genome assembly GCA_964558055.1 of uncultured Isosphaeraceae bacterium. Lineage (GTDB taxonomy): Bacteria > Planctomycetota > Phycisphaerae > Phycisphaerales > SM1A02. The sequence goes on from CAZLCM010000004.1 coordinate 16,665, forward strand.
AGGCATGAGTTTGGAAAGGGATTTGCTACTTGGCACGAAACTAAATATGGAGAACCTGCACAAGTAATCTGGTCTGTTCCTGGTGGAACAAGCGAGATTCGACGCATGTTGATTTCGCAATATAAACACGCTCTTGAAACTGGAAAGAAACCTGGAGGAGAAGCGGATTTAGTTTTTGGCGGTGGGTCGTATGAGCACGGAGTACTGAAAAATGAAATTACTTCTAGATACGAAGGCGATGAAGTTTCTACTACTATAAGTGTACCAGCGCCAATTGAGCAATCACTTTTAGATAATGTTTACGGAGAAAACCTTATTGGTGATATTACAATTTATGACCCAGACGGCAACTGGCACGGTCTTGCGCTTTCTGGATTTGGAATTGTTTATAACAAGGAAGTTCTTGAAGATTTAATGATTGAATCTCCCACAAAATGGGACAACCTTTGTAACCCAGAACTTTTTGGAAAACTTGCCCTTGTGAATCCTGCTCAATCTGGTTCGGTTACCACTGCATTTGAGGCAATTTTAAAAAACCTAGGTTGGGAAAAGGGATGGCAGGTTCTTAGAAGAGCAGCTGCAAATGCACGATATTTCTCGGCAAGTAGTTTAAAACCTCCCGCGGATGTTAGTCAGGGAGATGCTGCTATGGGGATTTGTATCGACTTTTATGGTCGGTACCAAGCACAAGCAGTCAAGAGCAGTGGCGGAGGTGATCGGGTTGGTTATATTGATCCTCCAAGTTCAACGATGATTGATCCAGACCCAATTTCATTGTTAAGGGGTGCACCAAACGAGGAATTAGCCATTCGATTTATTGAATATTGCATGACTAGAGAGGCGCAAGCCCTCTGGCAGTTCCAAGTCGATGATACTTCTAGCGATGGTCTTGGCCCAGAAGAATTTGAGTTAAGGCGAATGCCCGTTCGAAGAGAAATGTACTCGGACTATTTCCATCGTATGGTAGACCAAGTTAATCCATATGAAACAGCAAGTCCTGCTCCGTATCCAGATAGAAACATGAGAGCGTTTATTGCTCCAATCTTTAGCGCGATGGCAATGGATAATCACGAAGAATTGATTCATGCTTGGAAGGCAATTATCGAGCATCCCTCTTATCCAGATTCGAAACAAATAGTTACTGCAGACGATGTTGATGACCCCGAACTAAAGCAAATGCTTACTGATTTTGATGCAATGCCATTGCTACCTACAAACGATGGGAGTGAACTATCGATGGGAACCCCAGATAACCGCAAGGTGCTGAAGTATGGTTGGCTCCGTGACCAGTGGATTGATGATGGGCTATGGCATCCAGAAGACAAAGGTACTACTGCACTAAAAAGAGAAGCAGCAAGATTTTTTGAACAGAATTATGAATCAATCTCAAAATTGCGCACACAATGATGATTGATATTCACAGTACTGTAGAATTGTTGATTAGGAATGGCGACAAATTGGTAACTGCTGAATCGTGTACTGGAGGGTTAATCGCTAGTCACCTCACTAAAATTTCCGGCGCAAGTAATTGGTATTCTGGTGGTTGGATTACATACTCCAATGAAATGAAAATAAGTCAATTAGGGGTACCATTAGAAATGTTGAAAGAGCATGGGGCGGTTTCGGAGCAAGTAGCAAAAGCAATGTGTGTTGGTGCATTAAAGAGTAGCAAGTCAACGGTTGCGCTTAGTACAACTGGAATTGCAGGCCCAAGTGGGGGCACAGATAAAAAACCTGTAGGAACAGTATTCATAGGGTGCTCTACAAAAAACGAAACATTCGTTAAACGTTTTTTGTTTTCTGGCAATCGAGAGGAGATTCAGGAACATACCTTGCAATCAGCGTTGCAGTTATTGAGCGTTTCAATCAAATGAAACAAATTAGTAGAAAGGATGTATTCCTTGGTTTAGGTAGCAACCTAAATGATAGGCATGCTTACTTAGAAAACGCAATTTCACAACTTGATGCTAATAAAAATATCCAAGTACGAACGCGAAGTTCGATTCTAGAAACCGATCCAATAGGCAAGATCCCACAACCAAAATACTTAAATATGGTTGTTGAGATTGAAACGTGTTTGTCGCCGAAGGAATTACTTAATGTTTGCCTTGAAATCGAAGCGGATAATGGTCGCGTGCGAACAGAAAAATGGGGGCCCCGTACATTAGACATCGATATCCTCTTTTATGGAGATGAAGTCGTAGATACTCATGGATTAAAGATCCCTCATCCAGAGTTGGCTCAAAGGAGGTTCGTGCTTGAGCCGATGGCAGAGATCGCTCCCGACTTTAAACATCCTAAAAGCAAGGATTCGATATTGGCAATGTTGCAACGACTGTAGCGTTCTCTGATACCCTATGTAATCTCATTAACCTCTAGACCCCTATCGGAGCTCAAACATGAAAATAGCAACACTTATTACAGTTTTATCAATCGCGCCATTCGCGCTTGCACACCCAGAACACCAGCCCCCAGACCATCCATCGGATCATCCTGAACATCCTTCGGATCATCCTGAGCACCCTTCAGATGAAAGTGTTGATAATTCAGAGGCAGTTGCTCAGGCAAAAGAAATTTTAGGGAAAGTACACAAGAAATATAAAAGCGCAAAAGGAATCAAGGACTCAGTTTTACTTTCGATGCCGGGCATGATGGGCGGAGAAGGCGAAACGATTGAAGCAAATGTTTTGGTTGGCGCTAAGGGAGGGTCTCTGGAATTAGTAGATGAACTTAATTCAAGTTGGGTTGATGGAACTTTCTATTTTGAAATTACAGATATGCCAAACAAATATACAAAGCTTGATTCAAAAAACTTTTTTGCTGGGCTTAAAGCAATTTCAGATGGTGGGTCAATCCCCGGAATTTGGTCTATTGCAATGAGAGATAGCGAAAATCTAGATGATTGGATTAGTACATTCACTATGGGATTTCCTGGGGCAGAAATAGTCGGAGTCACAGAGAGCAAAGATGCAGATGGAAATATGCTTGATGTTATTAACCTGACGTCCATGATGGGGAGAATCGATGTCTCTGTAAGTAAAGATAGCGTAATCAAAAGTGGGGTTATTACAATTAGCCAGCCGGGAATGCCTGAAATGGAAATGACCGCTGTTTCAACTGTTGAATTTCTTGATGAAGCACCTGAAGTTTCGTTTGAAGCAGGCGAAAAAGAAATGTTTGATTCGGTTGAGGCAATGTTTGGTGTAGAAGACACAGCAGGGGAATCAGATGACTCATCAGAAGTTAGTGCTTTGACTGGTAAGGAAGCGCCCGACTTTACATTATCTCGAATGGATGGTTCTGGTGACGTGACACTTTCGTCTTTGAAAGGTGATGTTGTTGTTTTAGATTTTTGGGCAACTTGGTGCGGACCTTGCCGAAAAGGACTTCCGTTTCTCAACGAGTTTGATGTGTGGGCAAAAGAGCAAGGTCTCAAAGTCCATGTCTTTGCTGTTAATGTTTGGGAAAGAGGCGACTCTGAAACGGTTCTTGAAAAAGTCAAGAAATTTTGGACAGATAAAAAATTCAGTACTGCTGTTCTGATGGGAAGCGGTGATGACAAGTTGACCTCAAATTACGGTATTAGTGGAATTCCAACAACTGCGATAATTGGCCGCGATGGGAAGATTGCAAATTTGAGTTCAGGTTTTGCTGGTGGTGAAGCCATGGTGAACGAATTGAAAGAATCTGTAAGTGAAGCGCTTGGCGGTGGCCATAGCAATGTAGATTCCGAATAAAACCAAACGATTACTAAGTGAATCGAGCCAGAGCAGCAAACCTGCTCTGGCTTTTTTGCAGAATAAATACGGCCCTGAGCCGTATTTATTGATCTTGGATGATTTTTAAGATGATCTGTTCTTGTAACTTTTTTGCGCCTTTGACAGTACCCTTAACTCCATTAACAATGATGGAAAAGACAACTGGTGGGCGGTTTTGAAATGTAACGAATCCACTTAGAGCACAAACACCTCGCAGGTATCCACTTTTAGCGTGAACACTGGAATTTCCAAGGTCAATTCCTTTGAACCTATTGTCTAGGGTTCCGATTCCTGGGGTTGCTAGCGAGTCAATCAGGGACTTTCCAACGGCTTCATTAACGTTGAATGATGAAAGCCAGTTTGCAAGAGTTCTAGGAGAAATTTTGTTGTTTCTGCTCATTCCAGACCCATCTGCAACCACAGTCGAAGTCGTAATTGAATCTAGACGTTGATTAATCGCGGATTTTGTGATGCTAGACCCTTCTTCAAAAGAACCAGATCTGCCTGTTGCTTGGGCGGAGTATCTCTTTAGAAGGGATTCTGCATACAGGTTGTGGCTATCAGCATTACTTCTACGTAGAGCAGTTTGAATTGGTGTTGAATGGGTATAAATGATAGTCCCTCTTGCTTGTGGAGAAGATGGGGCAACGTGCTCTACCTTTCCTACAGTTATTCCATTTTTCCTTAGCAAATGAGCAAATGTATTCCCGAAAACTATCGCAGGATCGTGGAAAGCAACTTTTACGGGTACTTTATGAACTGCATTTACATTTCCGCGTGCGGTCATAGTATTTGAGTTTGGTAGACGAGCAACCCAAAACGTGGATTTATATTTTTTCCCTGCTTTTGATGTTGTCTTATTAACAATGGATTCCCACTGCATTCTCGGAGCGATGTCACCAAGTGAAGCGTTTTTTCCTCTCATAGGAGCAGGATAGAAATGAACTACATTTAAGTGATAGTTCAAACCAGAAACTTGTGCACAGTACCAATTGTTAATCTGATCAGCAGGCCAAGAATGGTGAACAAAATTCTTGTCAAAAATACGGTCATCGACAAATAATGTTTCAATTTTTTTAATGCCAGCGGATTTAACTGCATCAACCCATGGTTTTAGTTCTGCATCAAGTACATTATTTTCGCGTGACCAATCTTTTAACATGAGAAGTTCTGGATCTCCGATGGTTGGGTCACCATCCCCGATAATAGTAAGATTGTCGTTATTTGAGATAAGTTGAGTTTTGAATTCAAAAGATGGACCAAGAACATGAAGGGCGGTTCCGCCTGTAATTAGTTTTTGGTTGCTTGCTGGAATCATTTGTTTAGATGCATTAATGCTCACCAACTCTTTGTTGCTTGCGGTATCAATGATGCAAACCCCAGCTGTGCCCTTGTTCAAATCAGCAGAATTGATGAGCTTTTTAACCTCTGATTGCAAGTCCCCAAAAACTATTGATGCAGTGGAAAGAAGTGCACAAGTGGCGAAACGTATAAAAGTCACACGGCAATTATCGGCAGAGTAAGCCGAACCACATTATCCTCTACATATGTCCCAAAAGGAGAAAATTCAGGCACTTCGAGATTTGCTTGAGCAAGCGAATTTTGCCTATTACGTTGATGCAATGCCGATTATGGCGGACTCAGAATATGACACTCTCCTAAAAGAGTTAGTCTCTCTTGAGAGCAAGCACCCAGAATTCTTTGATTCCAATAGCCCATCACAAAGGGTTGGCGGTGAGCCAATTACTGGATTTGTAACGGTGAGTCACAAAGTGCCTATGCAATCGATTGACAATACTTACACACTTGAAGATTTGCAAAATTGGTACACAAAACTCGGTGGTAATTTTGAATGCACTTGCGATCCTAAGATTGATGGGGTTGCAATTTCTTTGCGATATGAAAATGGATCGCTCGTTTCAGCAATTACTCGTGGCGATGGTGAGAGAGGAGATGATGTTACCACTCAAGTAAAAACTATTCGGTCTATACCACTTCAACTTCGCAATGACGCACCAAAAATATTGGAAGTGCGTGGTGAAATTTTTATGCCAAATTCGAGTTTTGATGAGATTAACGCAAGTCGCGAGGAAAGTGGCGAACAACTTTTTGCAAACGCACGGAATGCAACTGCAGGAACTCTCAAAAGTTTAAATCCTAAAATAGTCGCAAAACGAAAACTTGCATTTTTGGCTCATGGCAAAGGGGAAACTCATTGGGACGATGCACCTCAAACTTGGTCAACGTTTGCAAAAGCATTGCAGACATTTGGAATCCCTGTAACAACAAAACTTATTGTTTGCAAATCTCTAGAAGATATCCTTGATACTGTCAAGAAATTTGAACCGAGCCGTCACGAGATGGGCTTCGCAATTGATGGAATGGTTGTTAGAGTGAACTCATTCGATAAACAAGAGTTGCTTGGAAGCACCGCAAAATCTCCAAAATGGTGTATCGCTTTTAAATATCCTGCTGAGCAAGAAACCACTAAACTCTTACAGGTTGATTGGCAAGTTGGAAAAAACGGAACACTGACACCAAGGGCGACAATGGAACCAGTCCAACTCGCTGGCACTACAGTTCAGCACGCTACCTTGCACAATATTGACGAGATTCATAGGAAAGATATTCGAGTTGGTGATATTGTTGTCGTCGAAAAAGCAGGCGAAATAATCCCTCAAGTTGTTGGCGTTAAAGATAACGAGCGTGATGGAACTCAACTTCCAGTAAAGCCCCCAGTGTGTTGCCCAATCTGCAACGGTCCAATCGAAAAAGAAGGTCCAAAACTTTACTGTGTTAATCCAGAATGTGCTGCACAGTTTCGCGAAAAAGTAAAATGGTTTGCTGCCCGTGATCAGATGAATATAGATGGACTTGGGGACAAAGTAGTAGACCAACTTGTTGACTGTGGTCTTGTAAAACATTTTGCTGATTTGTATACATTGACATCAGAAGATTTGATACCGCTTGAAGGGTTTGCCAAAAAATCAGCAGAGTCCTTAGTTTCTGCAATAAAAGATAGCAAAACCCGAGGGTTTGCTCGTGTTCTCTCTGGCGTTGGTATTAGATTAATTGGACGTGCTACTTCAAAAGTGATAGCAAAGAAGTATCCAAATTATGAATTGTTACAGAAAGCAACAATTGAAGAACTTGTAGAACTCGATGATTTTGGAATGATAACTGCCGAAACCCTACACAAAGCAATACATAGCCCGCAAGGGATAGAATTGTTTACGAAACTCAGGAATGTGGGAGTGTTGCTTGAAAGCGTTGATAAGGTAGAGGCAGACCCAATCTTTGACGGCAAAATGATTGTGCTAACCGGAACTTTAGCCAACTGGGATAGGAAAACCTTAACGGAAGAGCTTGAAAAACGAGGAGCGAAAGTAACTTCTTCTGTTTCAAAAAATACAGATATTGTGGTTGTGGGGTTAAAGGCAGGATCCAAATTAAAGAAAGCCAAAGAATTTGGAATCGAGGTTTGGGATGAACAGAAACTCGCAGCAACACTTTCAGTGTAAAATCCCTCAACTATGGGTCAATTAGCACTTGGTTTCCGTTCTCTTCTTATCAAAATAGCCATTTTTTTTGTAATGGCAGGGCTTCTGGCTTGGGCACTTGGTGGGACTTTGTTTCCTAAGCCGACTGTCGTGAATTTGCCCGGTGCGGGAGAAGTTTATTGGCGAGTTTCTTCAGGTGGTGACATTAACGGATTGCAGTGGTCGTTAATGCACAATGATCAAGAAATCAAAACAGGTATGTGGCAATCAGCAGTCGGTCCAGTTCTAGTCAATGGGACGCCTTGGATTGCAACAGGCAATGCTGGGCAGTGGTCGTTTTCTAAAGTGACTGGCGCAACAGTTGAAGAAGTTGCTGCTCCTCCATCGGTTGTGCTTGATTCGTTATTTCCATCAAGCGTGAAATAGCCGCCGTATAAACCGATAGCAAAAATGGCAGCTAGGACGAGCCGGTACCAACCAAATAGTGCAAGACCGTGTTTCGATAAATAAGCAACAAGCCATTTGATTGCAATTGCAGCAGCGATGAAAGCGAACACAACTCCTACGATTGCAGCATTCATGTCCATGCTTGCAAGCGCGTCGCTCGATTTGTACAGTTTGTAAACTGTTGCGCCCCCGAGTGTTGGCAAGCCAAGCAAGAAGCTAAATTCTGCAGCATGTTTTGGCTTCATGCCAACTGCCATTCCCCCAACAATGGTCATCATCGATCGGCTAGTGCCGGGCCACATTGCAACGCATTGCAAAAGACCAATTATGAGTGCCTTCTTCCAAGTGAGGTGTTCGATGTCGATGAAGCTTTTTGCATCGTCGCCTTCGTGGAAGGCGCTTCGTTGCCATCGTGCTGCAAAAAGCATAAGGACACCGCCAACTGCAAGTGCGCTGATAACAGGGATTGGTTTGAATAATGTTGCCTCGATTATGTCGTCGAACATCAGGCCAAAAACAAGCGCGGGTAAAAAAGCAATGAAGAGGTTGATTGCAAGTTTTAGTCCTTTTTTATGTTTACCTAAGAATCCAAGTAGCATGGTGCGAACTCGTTTTCTATAAAGACCAAGCACGGCAAGAATTGCACCGCCTTGGATGACAATGGCGTATGCGTTGCCAGCTGTGCCTTGCAAGCCCATCCAAGCTTGGGCGAGGATGAGGTGGCCCGTGGAACTTATGGGTAGATATTCTGTGATGCCCTCGATAACGCCTAGAATTATTGCTTGAATGATATCCATCAGGAATCAATCGTCATCCTGTAGCATGATGCTTCGCATTTTCTTTCCGACCTTTTCGATTTCATGTTTTCTGAGTTCTTTTCGCTTATTCTCTATCTCGTTTCTAACCAGACGCTGTGCAAAAGATCCGTCTTGGATATTGTCTAAAAGAGTACGAAGGTGTGCACGTAGATGTTCGTCATCGAGAAGTTGTTTTGCTTCATACGCTCCTATTTCTGCTGTATTGCTGATTGCTCCCATCATCTCAGCGATTCCGTGTTTGTGGACAATGTCTGCTACTTGTTTTACTTCATGGCAGCATTCAATATAAGCAAGTTCTGGTGGGTAGCCAGCATTTACGAGTGTTTCATAAGCCATGGAGATAAGAGTTGTAAGTCCACCTACGATAATTGATTGTTCTCCAAAAAGGTCAGTTTCTGTCTCATCTTTAAATGTGGATTCAATAAGACCAACTCGGTTAGAGCCAATGCCAGCAGCCCATCCAAGAGCGAGTTCCCTTGCGGTATTTGTTTCGTTTTCACGTTCAACTGCAAATAATGCAAGTACACCATCTCCTTTTATGAAATTTTCACGAACGGTTACGCCAGGTCCCTTTGGAGCAACCATAACTATTCCGATTCCTGCTTTTGGGGCAATTTGTTTAAAATGAATTGCAAAGCCATGGATGAAACCTAAGGTTGAGTTCTTCTTAAGGTTTGGCTCGATTTCTGTCTTGAATATTTCACCCTGAACCTCATCTGGCAGGGCAATAATTACGAGGTCTGCATCCGCAGCCTCAGAAATTGATTTAGTTTTGAATCCATCCGATAGTGCAATTTCTGGATTTCTCGCACCTATTAAGACATCTATGCCGCTATCACGAAGGTTTTGGGCGTGCGCTTTTCCTTGATTTCCATATCCAATAATGGAAACGAGTTTGCCAGTTAATCCATCAAGTGGAACCTCATCATTTTTCAATATTTCTATAGAGTTGGCAGACATTGCGTTGTGAGCATACCATGGAAGCATGAACACGATTGCATTTATAGGATTTAGAGGTTCAGGAAAAACAACTCTTGGAAAATGGCTCTCTGAAAAGTTGGACTTACCGTTTGTCGATACCGATGAAAAAATACTCTCTCACTTGGGATATGAGAGTGTGAAAGAGGCTTGGGACGAAATAGGAGAAGAGGGATGGAGAGAAGCGGAACTTCGGTTAATTCCTG
>CAZLCM010000005.1:0-25782 GCA_964558055.1 uncultured Isosphaeraceae bacterium
TCTAGAATGTCATGCGGAAACCATCTTCCAGTTGGCAAATCACAAATGCTGTGAATATTTAAGTCAGCGCCAGCAAGCATTCGCATGAGGTTTGCAAAATGTGTGAGAGGGTCGGCTGGATGCAATATCGTTTGTAGTGCCAGCGTGCAGCCAGAATCTAACTCTGCCGCTTCCATTGCTGTCTTATTGAGTGGTTCAACCCAAAGGATAATGTCGGTAGGTAGTCCATTAACTCGCACCCGAACTGCCCAAGGAATCTCATCACTAGGAGGACTAACTGGCTCCGCTTCAATGGTTTCGCCAACAAAAGTAGCAATTTCTTGCGTCACTTTTTCGAGCGAGGGCATTTCTTCACCAGAAATAATTGCACGAAGATCCGTCGGTGTTGGTTGTTCTAATTCCCACGGTCGTTCATCTGAGAGACCGGAGAATTCTAAAATATTAAAATTGTTTGTCATTTGATTAGTACTTAATTTGCAACTATGTTGATTATTTTGTTTGGAACAATGATTACTTTTCTTATTGTTAACCCATCAAGAAGGTCGTTTATGGTTTGGTTTTCTAGCGCAATATTTTTTACCACATCATCGCTAGCGTTGTTTGGAACCTTTACTCTCCCTCGCACTTTTCCCATAATTTGGACGGGTAATTCTAATTCGTCATCAACCAAGAGTTTAGGATCATAGGAAGGCCATTTTGCAAAAGAGATATATCCCTTTTTGCCAATCTTTGAATAAATTTCCTGTGAAATGTGAGGAGCAAATGGAGCAAGAACCATAACAAATCTCTCAAGTTGATCTCTAGTTAGTTTCCCAATTGATGTTGCAGTATTTACAAATTCAATCATAGAGGCGATTGCAGTGTTGTATGAAAGATTTGGAATATCTTCAGTAACTTTCGCTATGGTCACATGTAGAGCACGTTCAACTTGTTCATTCGGGTCATCTCCAAGAGAATTGTGAAGTTCTCCAGTTGTTTCGTTGATGCAGAGGCGCCACACCCTCTGAAGAAAGCGATAGACACCAACAATGTCCCTTGTGTTCCAAGGGGCGGATGATTCAAGAGGTCCCATGTACATTTCATACAAACGAAGTGTGTCAGCACCATAATCAGAAATCACATCGTCGGGGTTAACTACATTCTTAAGTGACTTGCTCATCTTTGCAATGACGCGCTCAACTTCTTCGCCGGTTTCGGTTTCAATGTATTTTCCGTTTTGTTCCTCGACTTGGTCGGAAGGTACTAGAGATTTATTTGTACGCTGAAAGGCGTAACTGGTCAACAGTCCTTGGTGGAAGAGTTTCTTGAAAGGTTCATTGCAAGAGACCTCGCCAAGATCAAAGAGCATTTTGTGCCAGAATCTTGCATATAAAAGGTGAAGTACTGCATGTTCGGCGCCACCAATATATAAATCGGTGCCGTTGCTCATCCAATAACTCTCTGCGTCTTTGTCAACAAATCTGTCATTACAATTAGGGCTGCAATACCTAATTTCGTACCAACAAGATCCCGCCCAACCAGGCATTGTGTTTGCTTCACGTTTGACCGGTGTGTCAGGTGGCAAAATTGAGGAATCAACACCAGCCTCTTTGGCAGTTGTGTGCAACCATTCTGTTGCTTTGCCAAGAAGTGGGGCTGGATCTTCAGAGTCCACTGGCGTGTAATCATCCAAGTCAGGAAGTACAACTGGAAGCGCGGACTCGCTAATTGGATAATGATTGCCTTCATCGTCAAAAACAACAGGGAAGGGTTCCCCCCAGTATCTTTGTCTTGAAAAAAGCCAATCGCGTAAACGATAATTTACACTCGCAGAACCATGCCCGCTTTCTTTAAGCCATGCGATTACTTTTTGTTTGGACTCAACAGTTTGCAATCCATCAATAGAAAGAATGTCGCTTGATGAGTTGATGGATGTTCCATTTCCAGAATAGCAACCGTCTGTTTTTTCATCTGGTTTTACAACTTCAATAATTTCAATGTTGTGTTGTTGAGCAAAATCGTGATCCCTTTGGTCATGGGCAGGAACAGCCATGATTGCACCATGTCCATAACCCATGAGAACATAGTCAGCAATCCAAACTGGAATCTCTTTTCCTGTTGCTGGGTTTAAAGCGTATAACCCAGAGAAAATGCCTGACTTGTCTTTTGAGTCGGCCATTCGGTCAACATCAGCACGATTCTTTGCTTCAGTTACATACCCAATTAGAGCGTCAACATCACAACCACTTGGTGGAGATGAGATAAGTTTTTCAACAAGTGGATGCTCTGGTGCAAGAACCATGAAAGTTACACCGAACAGGGTGTCTGGTCTTGTTGTGTATACGCGTAAGGAATCATAGCCATGAACTGGAAAATCAACATCAGCACCTTCGCTTCTCCCTATCCATTCTTCTTGCATTCGAAGAGTTGACTGTGGCCAATCTAAGCCATCCAAATCTTCAAGAAGCCGGTCAGAATAAGCGGTAATTCTAAACATCCATTGCCTAAGAGGTCTTCGTACAACTGGGAATCCACCACGCTCACTCAAACCGTCGATGACTTCCTCGTTTGCTAGAACGGTTCCAAGTTTTGGACACCAGTTAACAATTTGCTCACCAAGGTAAGCCAAGCGGTGGTTATTTATAAACAAAGTTCTTTCTTCTTTGTTCATCTCATCCCAATTGCAGTTTTCAAACTTTAACTCGCCAGCATTTAAGCCGTCAACGAGAGTTTGTATAGGTCTTGCTTTGTTTTCTTTAGGATCAAACCAAGCGTTGTATGATTGAAGCCAAACCCATTGTGTCCATTTGTAATATTCAGGATCAATGGTTGCGAATTCTCTAGACCAATCATAACTAAAACCAATTCGTTGCAGTTGACTTCGAAATGTGTCTATCGCTTTGCGTGTAGTTGTCGCTGGATGAACACCAGTTTCAATTGCGTATTGCTCCGCGGGCAACCCAAACGCGTCCCATCCCATTGGGTGCAAGACGTTAAAACCCTGCATCCTTTTATATCTAGAGATAATATCACTTCCAATGTAACCAACAGGATGGCCTACATGTAGTCCAGCACCGCTTGGATACGGAAACATATCTAAACAGTAGAACTTTGGCTTTGTAGAGTCAAAATTATCATCTCCCGGATTTCCAACGGTGTACACGTTGTCCTTAGCCCATGCGGATTGCCACCTTGTTTCAAGTTCGTTGGCAACAGTTGCACAATACTTATGAGACACCGTTGTTTCTTGGGAGCAGTGCATTAGAAGTGAAGGATACCGTGAGAAGGGTTATCTTTTTGCAGCAAGAGCAGTGAGATGTTTTTTGGTTTCACCAACAAGGTAGAAACTGCCCGTAACGCATATTAAATCATCTCTACTTGCTGCTTGGGCAGCGATTTCCAGCGCCTCTGGCAGTGTTTCGGCAATTTGTGTCATCTTTCCACTGATTTCAGCAAACTGCTTTTGTAGTAATTTTGGTTCAGCAGCCCTAGGATTTCCTTTTGCCTTTGTGAAAATGATTTTGTCTGCTCCAAGAGACATTTTTTCAAGCATCCCATGGACATCCTTGTCTTGGCAGCAACCAAAGACACACACCATAGAGTCGTATGGTATGTGTGCGCCGATTGACTTTATAAGTGTTTGTAAAGAAGTTGGATTGTGTGCACCGTCGGCAATAATTTTTGGACGTTCCCAGACAGTTTCCATCCGTCCTTCAATTTTGGTTTCTGCAAGAGCGTTGTAAAGCGCGAGGTCATCGAACTCATATCCAAAATTCTTTAGTTGATCGATTGCTGAAATTGCCAAAGCACAATTTGTTGCTTGATGTTCACCATGTAATGGAACAGGTATGTGCATGTACTGTGAGTCCTCAGTAATCACACATATACGAGTGTGCTGTTTTCCGTCAGCCCCTCCTCCAAAACGTGCGCTAAATTCAATGTCCGTTGAAACGACTTTAATTTCTGTTCGAGAGTTTTCAGCACATTCTTTCAAAACATCGACAACCTCATCGGTTTGATGAGCACTTATTGCCGGAACAGACGACTTTAAAATACCTGCTTTTTCCTTAGCAATATCTTCGACAGTGTTGCCAAGAATGTTCGTGTGGTCGAGGTCAATTTTTGTAATGAGTGACATCAGCGGTGTGATGACGTTGGTGGAGTCAAGTCGGCCACCCAATCCTGTCTCAATAATAGCAATGTCAATCGCTTGTTCAGCAAAATATTTAAACGCAACGGCAGTAACAAGTTCAAAAAAGGTTGGTGATAACTTTTCCTTCTTTGAGATTGAAACAACTTCTTTTAATAACTCTGTAAATGAATCCTCGGAAATCATTTCGTTATTGACAACGATACGTTCGCGAATGTCTACGAGGTGCGGGGATGTGTATTGACCAACCGTGTAGCCGTTGCCCTGAAGCATTGCCGATAGCATCGCTACGGTTGAGCCCTTGCCAACGGTACCAGCGACGTGAATTAGTGCGACTTTGTCTTGGGGGTCTCCCAATCCCTTAAGCAATGAACGCATTCTGTCCAATTTGAAGGTTGTCTCGTCATATTGAACAACTCGCAAACGCTCAAAGTCCGTCTGTTCAAGAAGGTACTTGACGGCGGATGAAAAACTCTCAATTGTTGGAGTTTTGCCTTTTTTTGCCGTTTTTTTCTTCGTAGTCGACTTTTTTCTTGTTTGCTTTGTGGTTTTCTTTTTTGGTGTCTTTGGAGTAGCCATAGCCGTGCTATTCTACCATAAATGCGTTTTATTATCAAATGCGACAATGTAACCGCCTGTAAATAAAGAACTTAGAGCCAAAAAGAGGATTTTTTACCAATGCCAAATAATGCCATGTCGCTCGAATCTTGGCGTGTATTACGAATTCAAGGGGAGTTTGTGGAGGCAATTGACGCTCTTTGCAAGTTACCTCCCGCTGTTTCTGTTTTTGGATCAGCACGGCTTCCCTCCTCTAGCCCACATTATCAGTCAGCAGTTGAATGTGGCAGTTTGCTTGTTGATGCCGGTTTTGCGGTAATAACGGGGGGAGGGCCTGGCATTATGGAAGCTGCAAATAAAGGTGCTTTTGAAAATGGAGGTACCTCGGTTGGGCTAAACATTTCTCTTCCAAAGGAACAAGATGCAAACCAATACCAAACTCTAGAGTTGGATTTTAGGTACTTCTTTATTCGGAAAGTGATGTTTGTGAAATATGCGCGGGGCTTTGTAATTTTTCCGGGCGGATTTGGAACCTTGGATGAATTTTTTGAATCTTTGACGTTGATTCAAACCTTAAAAATTCAACCATTTCCAGTGGTTCTTGTTGGAAAAGATTATTGGGGCTCTCTCGTTGAGTGGATGAGGTCTTCGCTTGTAGAACAGTTTGAGACGATAGACCCAGATGACTTGGATTTGTTTTCACTCGTGGATACCCCAGAAGAAGCAGTAAAAATAATTCATGATCACTTTACTGGGCGCAAGAAAGTTGGCGAAAATCTACCAAAGTTTGAATCGGACGAAGAAGAGCCAACTGGCGAAGGTACTCGACTAGGGGTAAGACCAAAGCGTAACTCACGAAAATGACGGAAGAACTGCGTCCAGAAGAAGAAACATTTGTAGAGGTTGCTGAATCTCTTTCTCCAGAAGACGAGCGCGTTGCAGAATTATTGGCGCACACTATTGATGTGTCTGCACTTGCAACTGCCGTTACCAAGCAAAAAGCAGCAGATGCAGCAGACACTCTTGAAGATCTTGATGATGTTGAGGCAGCAGAAGTCATAGAATTAATGGAAGACAGGGCGGCAGCAGACGCACTGTCAGAAATGGAAGTTCCTCTTGCTGTTACGATTATCGAAGACCTTTCCGAGGATGGGAGAACGTCTTACGCCTCTATTTTGCTAAGTTTGCTTGCGCCAGATGATGCGGTTAGTATTATTCGCGGGCTTGACGATGAATATGTAGAGCCGTTGTTTCTTTCAATGCCCGTCGGCGATGCTCGCAAACTTCGGCAACTATGTGATTATGAAGAAGAATCTGCTGCTGGAATAATGACTACGGATTTTGTTTCTCTTCCGGAAAACATAACCATAAC
The DNA here is from genome assembly GCA_964558055.1 of uncultured Isosphaeraceae bacterium. Lineage (GTDB taxonomy): Bacteria > Planctomycetota > Phycisphaerae > Phycisphaerales > SM1A02. Next base: position 6,060 of record CAZLCM010000005.1, read on the forward strand.
ACAAGTTGTTGAGATTCTAAGAGAGAGAGAATTACCCGAGCACGTACAGGATTTGCCAGTAATAAATGACAAAGATGAGTTGGTTGGCTTAGTGAGTTTGCGAGCACTCTTGATAGGGATGTCTGAGGCAACAGTTGCACAAACAATGGAGCAAAAAGTAGCCGCTGTCCACACCGAAACGGACAGGGAACAAGTTGCACGGGACTTTGAAAGATATGGCTATGAAATGCTTCCTGTGGTTGATGCCACCAACCGATTGTTAGGAATAATTACTGTTGATGATGTTATCGACATCATCGAAGAAGAACAGACAGAGGATGTACAGAAAACAGTTGGTGCTGGAGCTGGCGAAGCGGTTTATTCTGGCATTGGGGAAAAGTTAAAGGGCCGAATGCCTTGGCTGATTGTTTCAGCAATCATGATGTTACCTGCAACCTATATTGTCCTTGGGTTTGAATCCATGATTAAAGAGGTTGCCCTGCTTGCAGTTTTTATGCCACTCATTGCAGCACTTGCAGGCAACGCTGGGCACCAAGCTCTTGCGGTAACTCTTCGAGGTATCGTTCTAGACGAAGTAAGACCAGAAAGAATTATCCCGTTGATGAGAAGAGAATTACTTGTCGGCTTGGTCACTGGTTCAACGATAGGTGGCTTGGCTGCTTTGTTGCTTTGGATATTTGGCAATGGAGAGTTAGCAACGCGCGTAGGCGTTGTATTTTCTTGTGCGATGGTTGTGTCAATGGCTGTAGGCACTTTTGCTGGTTCAGCAATTCCGCTTGTAATGAAGCGAGTAGGTGCAGACCCAGCACAAGCGTCAGCTATTTTCTTAATAATGATTACTGATGCTGTAGCGTTTACAACATTGCTTGGTTTTGCGTGGATAACACTTCGATGGATGCAAGGGAATTAACATGATTAGGGATATTGATAGAATTTTAATTGCGCGTGGCGCAATTTCAGACAGGGTTCGAGCACTTGGAGAATCAATCACTAAGAATCTCGAAGATGTCGGTGAGCATGAGATAGCGTTAGTTGCTGTGATGACTGGTAGTTTGATTTTTGTTGCAGATCTAATGCGACACTTACCAATGAAAATACAAATTCAGTTAATGACTGCGAGCAGTTATATTGGCAAAACTACTAAAAGTAACAGTGCCCCGATGATTGGCAAGTTACCAGAGGTTGAAGGGATGCACGTTTTACTTGTTGATGACATTCTAGATTCTGGCAACACCTTAACTCGAATACGAAGTGAACTTGAAGCCATGCATCCCAAATCAATTCAGTCCTGTGTACTACTTCGAAAAAAAATAGATTCCGCTATGGCTGTTCCCTGCGAATTCGTTGGTTTTGATATTGATGACGAATTTGTTGTTGGATATGGACTTGATTATGATGGTTACTACAGGAATTTCCCAGACATTGGTGTTATATGTCCGTGAATAAATTTACTGAAGTGAATTGATTTATACTTAGGCAATACCAGTTAGTTATGGACCAAAACGCAACAAATAAATCACCAATAGCTGATGACTTAAGTCAGATGTGCGTAGCGCTGCACCTTCCATGTGCTAGGTGTGGTTATGAACTGCGTGAACTTTTAGCTGATGGAGATTGCCCAGAGTGTGGCGAACCAATTCGTCTAACTATTATCGATGTTGTTGACCCTACTTCAAAACGGCTTATGCCAATTCAAAACCCAAGATCTGTTGGTAACTCAATTACTGGAGTTGTGTTTTTCTTTTTTGTTGCTGTCCTTGCTGCAGTAATTGCTCTATTACAAGAGGCGCCGAGCACTCTCCCGATTCCGTATTTCATTCGTATATTCCCATCTTCTGGGTATATTTGGATATCCGCAGCAGCAGCACTTGTTTCGTTAGTAAATCTTGTCCCAATAATGCAAATGTGCCGACAGTCAGTTTTGGTTGGTTGCAGGCAAGGGATTGTGTTAACTTTTTTTGGCCTGTGGATGTGGGCAATTAGCATGGTTCTTATTGCAAACGTTGTCTTAAGTAATCTAGACAACTCCACCGCAGTCACCATGTTGTTTGACACTTGCCTACCCGTTATTGGTGCAGGTTTGATATTCTCAGGATTCCGTCGTCTTGTACCCCGCCTTGGACAAAGGAGTAGAGCGTTTCGACAAGCGCAAGGAAGCCGTCAGAGAATGAACGATTTGCTTGCTGCTTTGGTAGTGATTTTGGTTGGAAGATTATTGATTGCAATTTCTCCCGCTGACTCTAATCCATCACTTCTTGGTCTAATTGTGATGGTCATGAGTATATCTCTTGTAGTAATCGGTCTTGGTTATCTTCTTAGAAATACAATTTGGATTCGAAGCGCACTCGTCTCTCCACCACCAGCGCTTTCCGATCTTCTCCGCCAAAAAACTTAAAACAACTGCGGTTTCCTTTATCAATCCCGATAATTTGGCTCCGAGCCGTATTTATCTGAGGGCTGCCAAGGTGGCAGGGAGGATTGGGATTAAATGTGCCGTTGGCGGTGTATAAAGCCCTAAAAGTGGTGAAAAAGGTGTTTTTAGATAGTGGCATGGTGCAGAATTTGCACAGTTGATTAAGGAAGCCAGAGGTATCGTACCTTTGGTAACACAGGAAAGTTCTACCGCTCCAGTGGTTGAACCGAGGATTAGGAGATTATTTTCATGTCAGTAAAAGAATTGGCATTTGATGTCGAGGCACGCAAGAAAATGATGCAGGGCGTTGAAAAGCTCGCATTAGCAGTGAAGTCCACACTAGGCCCTCGTGGGCGAAATGCGGTACTAGATAAATCTTGGGGCGGACCTACAGTAACTAAGGATGGCGTTACTGTTGCGGAAGAAATTGAATTACGAGACAGAATCGAAAACCAAGGTGCTCAACTCGTAAAAGAAGTTGCATCCAAGACATCGGATGATGCTGGAGACGGTACAACAACAGCAACAGTTCTTGCCGAAGCAATTTTCAAAAGCGGGTTACGTCACTTGGCCGCGGGATGCGATGCAAACGCAATGGTTAGAGGAATACGCAAAGCAGTGGAAACAGTTACCACTTCCATTAGTGACATGTCTCAATCGGTTGAGGACAACATTGAAGCGGTTGCAACAATTTCAGCTAACAACGACGAAGAGGTTGGCAAGATTATGGCAAATGCGTTTTCCAAAGTTGGGAAAGACGGCGTTATCACTGTTGAAGAAGGTAAGAGTTTAGATACAACAGTAGATGTTGTTGAAGGTATGCAGTTTGACCGAGGATTCCTTAGTCCAAACTTTGTGACAAATGTCGATGATATGGAAACAATTCTTGAAAAGCCACTTGTATTCATCTACGAAGATAAACTTGAATCAGCAAAGCAAATAGTTCCTTTACTTGAAAAAGTAATGGAATCAAAAAAACCACTCTTAATCATCGCCGAAGACATCACCGGTGAGGCATTGTCAACACTGGTTATTAATAAATTACGCGGCGTGCTACAGGTTGCTGCAGTTAAAGCACCAGGGTACGGAGACCGCCGTAAAGCAATGCTTGAAGACATTGCTGTCTTAACTGGTGGTGAAGCAATCATGAAAGATTTGGGAATTGACATTGAAAAAGTTTCACTTACCCAACTCGGCCAAGCAAAGAAGATTGAGATAACAAACAAAGAAACTACGATAATGGAAGGCGCAGGAACATCCACATCAATTCAAGAAAGAATTGCTCGGATTCGTTCTGAAATTTCAAACAGTACCTCTGATTATGATCGAGAAAAACTTCAAGAGCGACTCGCAAAATTAGCTGGTGGTATAGCACAGATTAATGTCGGAGCAGCCACAGAAGCAGAATTGAAGGAACGCAAGGCAAGAGTTGAAGATGCTTTGCACGCAACTCGAGCGGCAATAGAAGAGGGTGTTGTTCCTGGCGGCGGAGTCAGTTTTATACGATCAATCGGTGCTCTTGATAAAGCACGCAAAAATGTAAGGGGTGATGAAAAAGTTGGATTTGAAGTAATTTCTGATGCGCTAACTCTTCCACTTCGAACAATCGCAGATAACGCCGGCGCAAAGGGTTCGGTTGTTGTTGCAAAGGTAACCGAAATGGAAGGCAGTAATGGCTTTAATGCCCTAACACTTAAATATTGCGATTTGTTAAAAGATGGAATCATGACACCCGCTAAAGTTGACCGTTGTGCTCTTCAAAATGCATCATCTGTAGCATGCATGCTTCTTTCCACTGATTGCATTATTACAAACTCGCCATCAGACGAAGATGATGCTCCTGATGCTGGCGGCATGGACCCCATGGGCGGCATGGGTGGAATGGGCGGAATGGGCGGCGGTATGCCCGGCATGGGCGGTGGCATGCCCGGAATGGGCGGAATGCCAGGCATGGGATTTTAACTTATCAACTAACTTAACTTAACTACACACTGGAGACAGAACAATGGCAGTGAAACCACTAGAAGACAGAATTCTTATCAAACCACTTGAAAGAGAATCAAAAACATCCTCAGGGATTTATTTACCTGAATCAGCAACAGAAAAACCAATGCAAGGAAAAGTTGTTGCAACCGGTCCTGGAAAATTACTCGATGGTGGCGAACGAGCAAAACCAGCAGTAAAAAAGGGTGACTGTGTTGTATTTGGAAAATACTCTGGAACTGAAATCGAAATCAAAGGCGTTACGCATCTAATCGTTCGAGAAAGCGAACTTCTTGGCCTTGTTGACGGCTGATTACAGAAAGAAGACATAATTATGACAGCAAAACAAATGAAATATGACAGTGCCGCTCACGAAGAATTTCGTGATGGCGTCGAACAACTTGCAAAAGCAGTTGGCACAACTTTGGGGCCTGCTGGAAGAAATGTAGTTGTACAAAAATCTTGGGGAAACCCCTCTGTAACAAAAGATGGTGTATCTGTTTCTAAGGAAATAGAACTTCCTGAGGCGTTTCAAAACATGGGCGCAAAAATGGTACACCAAGTTGCTAAGAAAACAGCAGATGTCGCTGGCGACGGAACTACATCAGCAACTATACTCGCTGATTCCATTTTTCAAAACGGACTGCGTTACGTTTCTGTTGGAGCAAATCCAGTTACAGTTCAAAGGGGAATTACTGCTGCAGCAAAGGTAGCAACAGAGTCCGTCAACGCGATGGCAAAAGATTGTAAAGGAAAAGAGGATTTGCAAAAAGTCGCTCTTGTTTCTTCAAATCATGACTCGACAATTGCAAATATTATCGCAGAAGCAATCAACAAAGTCGGTGGTGATGGTGTTGTAGAAGTTGAAGAAGGAAAAACCTCTGACACAACTCTTGAGTACGTTGAAGGTATGGCGTTTGATAAAGGGTACTTAAGTCCATATTTCATGACTGACCCTAAAACTGCAGAATGCGTTCTTGAAGATTGCTCAATTCTAATTTATGAAAAGAAGATTTCAAACCTAGCGGACCTACTGCCACTTCTTAACAAAACAGCAACCTCTAGTAAACCTCTCCTTCTTATTGCAGAAGACATCGAAAATGAAGCACTTGCTGCGTTGGTTATCAACCGCCTTCGCGGATCGCTAAAGATATGTGCTGTAAAAGCACCTGGGTTTGGCGATCGTCGTAAAGCAATGCTAGGTGACATTGCTGCATTAACAGGTGGAACATTCTTCTCAGAAGACATTGGTCGTAACTTAGAAGACGTTGAACTTGATGAACTAGGAACAGCAAAACGGGTAGTTGTAACTAAGGACGGAACAACGATTGTTCGTGGCGGTGGCAAGAAGAAAGACATTGATGCACGGGTAAATCAAATCGCTGCGCAAATCGAGCGTTCTACAAGTGACTACGACAAAGAAAAATTGCAGGAGCGGCTAGCTAAATTAACCGGCGGCGTTGCAGTAATCGAAGTTGGAGGCACTAGCGAAGTGGAAATGAAAGAGCGTAAGGATAGAGTTGAAGATGCGTTAGCGGCAACACGTGCTGCAGCCCGAGAAGGTTACGTTGCAGGTGGCGGAGTTGCGTACATTCGATCTATTGATGCCGTTGAAAAAGCAAGGAAAAATGCAAAGGGTGATGCGAAACTTGGGTTTGATATCCTTGCTTCTGCACTGGAATCTCCTGCTTCATTAATTGCTGAAAATGGTGGTGATGATGGTGATGTAGTTGTAGAAAAAATCAAAGAAGGCAAAGACGGATTTGGTTTCAACGCTTCAACTCAATCGTTTGAAGATCTGATTAAGGCAGGAATTATTGACCCAGCACTTGTTGTCTGCACAGCAATTCAGAATGCTGCATCAGTTGCTGGTTTAATGCTAACAACCAACGTTGTAGTTACCGATTTGAATGATGACGAAGACCCAATTGAACAGGCAATTTTCTAATTGCCTTGTTTAGGTACTTACTCTTATGAGCGTTACACGTTGTTATTACGAAGTACTTGATGTCACTCGCAATGCGGATGGCACGGAAGTTAAACGTGCCTACCGTCGACTTGCTATGAAGTACCATCCGGACCGCAATCCTGATGACTCAGAAGCAGAGAAGTTGTTCAAAGAGTGCGCCGAAGCATACGAAGTTCTTTCTGACCCACAGAAGAAACAGATATATGATCAGTATGGACACGAAGGACTTCGTGGACGAGGTCACGCCGCACACGACTTTAACACAATGAATGTTGAGGACATCTTCTCAATGTTCAACGACATCCTTGGCGGCACTCGAAGCGGGTTTGGGGGAAGAGGAAGACCAAGACAAGTTCGTGGGTATGACCTTGAAACAGACGTTGAAATTACATTTGCAGAAATTCTTACCGGTGTTGAACGCGAAGTGGAATTTGACCGTTTAGATGTCTGCGAAACCTGTACAGGTAGCGGAGCAAAACCAGGGTCTTCTCCAGATACGTGTGGTACTTGCCAAGGGCAAGGAAAGGTTGCCCAACAAGGTCTTGGCGGTATGTTTAGGATGGTTTCTGCTTGCCCTGCATGCAGTGGACGCGGTTCTGTCATAAAAGATAAATGCGACGATTGTCATGGTAGAGGTCGTGTTTCAGTACACAGGAAAATAACTGTCAAAATTCCAGCGGGAATCCACCACGGACAGGCAGTTCGAGTTGTGGGCGAGGGAGAGCCGCCAGTGCCAGAGGCATCACCTGATGGTTCAGGACAGAGGGGCGACCTACACGTTTTAGTTCGTGTTACCGATGACAGTCAATTTGAGAGAGACGGTAACCATATTATCCAAATTGTTTCAGTTGCTTTTACACAACTTGCATTGGGTTCAACTATTGAAGTTGAATCCATCGACGAATCACACAATTTGGATATCCCAGCAGGTACACAAACAAACGAAATATTTCGTATAGAAGGTGCAGGCTTGCCCGACTTACGCTCGGGGCGCAGGGGAGACCTCGTAGTTGTTGTTCGTCTTGCTGTTCCAAAGAAATTATCTGATGATCAGCGCGAACTGCTTGAAGAGTATGCAAAGACAGAAGATATTCCTGTACATGAAGCAGAATCTTCATTTTGGGAAAAATTAAAAGGAGCTGTTACAGGCGGGTAGCCCACAACAAGGATAAAGAATGATGACTGAATCGAACACAAGCGAAGAACAGGTAAACGAAACGGAAGAAACCATTGAAGAAGTGGATCAACTTTCTGAGCTTGACCAACTGAAACTAGATCTTGAAGAAGCAAACGAAGCAAAACTTCGGGCTCTTGCTGATTTTAAAAATTTCCAAAGGCGCAGTTTAGATAATGAAACACGTGCTACGAAGGGCGGCATGGCTAGGGTTGTTAGGTCGATTCTTCCATCTATCGAACAAATGAACATGGCAATAGATCATGCGGGTGATGATGCTGTTGTTCAAGGATTTAAAATGGCTCGTGATGCACTTATCCAAGGGCTATCTGATTGTGGAGTCGATACAATTTCACCAGAAGTTGGAGATGAATTTGATCCACAGTTACATGAAGCAATGATGAGACAGGATTCTGAGGATATGGAGATTGATCACATTGTTATGGTGATGCAGACCGGCTATCGTCTTGATGACATCGTGATTAGCCCTGCTAAGGTTGCGGTGAGCAACTAACAATGCCCACGTATGATTATAAATGTCAAGCATGTGGTCATGAGTTTGAAATATTTCAACAGATGTCCGATGCAATAAAAAAGAAGTGTCCTGAATGCGCAAAGCTAAAGCTTAAACGATTGATTGGGGCTGGTTCTGGTGTGATGTTTAAGGGAAGCGGGTTCTACGAAACTGATTATAGAAGTGAGTCGTATAAAAAAGATGCTAAGAAGGCGAGGGAATCATCCAAGCCAAAGAAAGAAGATAAAAAGCAAAGCGAGTCCAAAAAGAAATCTAAAGACACCTCATCTTCTTCAAAGAAGAGTTAGCATTCACACATGCCACTTCGATTTATTAATCGACTCTTAGATCATCTGTCACACGAGGGGTACAGGCCAACGACAATCCGGAACATTGTTAAGGATTTGCGAATTAGTTCTGATGACCGAAAGGCCTTCGATGAAGCTCTAATGAGGGCAGAAGAAGAGGGAATTATAGAACTCGGTAGAGACGACTGTCTTCGCTTACCCTCTTTACCAGATGAGATTGTTGGTTCTTATCGTTCTAACAAACGTGGTTTTGGATTTGTAAAGCCAAACAAACTATACAGAGAGGGAGACGTTTATATAGGCGCGGGTGCTCAAGGAGACGCTGTTTCGGGCGATACTGTTCGAGTAGAAATTTCTCGGAGCAAACGCTGGAAAGGAAAAGGCGATGCGGGAAGAATCGTTGAGGTCTTAGAGCGAGGAAGGAGCGAATATGTTGGAACGCTTTATAAACGTGGAAACTCTTGGTTTGCTCAACCAGACGGGCGCGAACTTCACGATCCGGTGATTATTCGGGACGTTGGTGCAAAAGATGCAAAACAAGGCGACAAAATTGTCTTTGAGATGTTGCATTATCCAGAAAAGGATTATTACGGTGAAGGTGTAATCTCTCGTATTCTTGGTGATGCAGGAAGACCCGATGTGGAGACACAAGCGGTGATGCTTGCGTATGGGTTATTTGAAGATTTCAATGAAGAGTCAAAAGAAGAAGCTAGAAATTCCGCAACGTATTTTGAAGAGACCGGAGATCTAGATCGCGAGGACTTGACAAAGGAGTTTATTTTCACGATAGACCCACCGGACGCCCGTGACTTCGATGACGCAATCAATATTTCGTTTGATAAAGAAACAAACGAATGGGAACTAGGTGTACACATTGCAGACGTTGCGAGTTTTGTTCAACAAGGGAGTTCGTTGGATGTTGGTGCACAAGAGCGAGGGAATAGTGTTTACTTGCCAAGACGCGTGATTCCAATGTTGCCTGAAGTGCTCTCAAACGGTGTCTGTTCTTTGCAAGAGGGTGTGCGGCGGTGGGCAAAATCAGTTTTTATTCGTTTTGACAACAAGGGCAAAGTTCTTGGGCACAGGTTACGAAACACAGTAATCAGTTCTTCAAAACGGTTGACGTATCTTGAAGCGCAAGCACTAATCGATGGTGATGAAAAAGAGGCAAGAAAGAATACAGTTTCTGGTGGTGCATATAGTGAAGAATTAAAAGAAACACTCAAACTCGCAGACGCTCTAGCCAAGAAGTTACTGAAAAGACGAAGAAAAGATGGCATGATTGAGTTGCAACTTCCTGAAGTTGTACTTGAATTCGATGATGAGGGACATGTAGTTGATGCGCACCCCGAAGATGATGCGTTTACTCATCGAATAATTGAGATGTTTATGGTGGAAGCGAATGAGGCTGTAGCGAGAACATTTGCTGGATTGGATATCCCTTTGTTGCGCCGAGTGCACCCAGAGCCAAAGTTCGGTGACATGATTGAATTGAGGCTGTTTGCAAGAAGTGTTGGAATTGGGATTTCAGAAGAACCAACAAGGCAGGATTTGCAACGATTGTTACAAGCGACTAAAGATGGAGAAGCATCAAGAGCAGTTCACTTTGCCGTATTACGAACACTAACACAAGCTATATATAGTCCCGCAGAAGTCGGGCATTTTGCTTTAGCTAGTCACCACTACGCACATTTTACAAGTCCGATTCGTCGGTATCCAGACTTAACTGTACACAGAGCACTTGCTGCATATCTTGACCAAACCGACAACGGGAAAATGATGAAGGGCGGAAAAGCAAAACGGTCTAAGATTGGTAACTTACAGAACGACAATCGGGTTCTTGATGAGGGAAATTTACTTGAAGTAGGTGCACACTGTTCTTCAACAGAACGAAATGCCGAACAAGCGGAGCGTTCGCTTCGAACATTTCTTGTTTTACAATTTTTGAACGAGAAGCACCTAGGCGATGAATTCGTTGGCATTATCACTGGTTTTACTTCAGCAGGTATCTTTGTTTCTCTTGAACGGTTTCTAGTTGAAGGTCTTTGCAGGTTTGATTCCTTAAAACAATCTTCTAAATCATCTGGAAGGTGGGAAAAACTGGAGGGAACTGGTCAAATAGTTGCTTTGCAAAGCGGGGCAGTTCTTTCAATAGGCGATAAAGTTACTGTTCAAATTTCAGCTATCGATCTTCCGACAAGACAGATGGAAGTCCACATGACCAAAATGCCTAAAAGGCATATTGAAGACGTTGCTGTACCAACTCCACCGAGAAGTAAATCGGGTGCGAAAAAAAGCAAATCAAAGAGGAAAGGGAAAGGTAGAAAGCGCAAGTAAGTCGTATCATGCGAATAAAGATTGGAGCACACCATGGCTGACACAGGCAATATAGAATCAATCCTCCAAGAGGATCGTATCTTCCCACCACCAGAAAATTTTGATTCACGAATTGGAGGTTCCTATATCGGTTCGATGGATGAATACAACGAGATGTATGTTCGTTCTATCGAAGACCCAGATAGTTTTTGGGGCGAGGTTGCGGATGAACTAGATTGGTTTGAGCGTTGGGACTCGGTAAGTTCTGGTGCTTTTCCTGATGCGCGATGGTTCGAAGGGGGCAAAACAAACATTTGCCATAACTGCATTGATAGGCAAATCAATATGGGTCATGGTGATGAGACCGCAATTATCTGGGAAGGCGAGCCATACGGTGGGACTCCAGAGATTAGAAACATTTCATATCACGACTTACACACAGAGGTTTGTAAATTTGCGAATGCTTTGAAAGCACAAGGTGTAAAGAAGGGTGATGTTGTAACTATCTATATGGGTATGGTTCCTGAACTTGCCATAGCGACGCTCGCATGTGCAAGAATTGGAGCACCACACTCAGTTATTTTTGGAGGGTTTTCCTCACAAGCAATTGCTGATCGAGTTGAAGACGCAAATAGTTCAGTAGTTGTTACCTGTGATGGTTCATGGCGTCGTGGTAAGGTTGTTCCCTTAAAAGATAATGTTGATGCCGCTACTGAACTTACGGATTTAATTAAGACAGTAATCGTTCTTAAGCGATGTGAAAACGAGATCAATTGGACTCAGGGTCGCGATTGCTGGTGGCATGAAGTATGTGAATCACAAGAAGAGGATTGCCCATGTGAATCGATGGATGCGGAAGACATGTTGTTCTTGTTGTATACAAGCGGTTCAACCGGAAAACCAAAGGGAATCATCCACACAACAGGCGGCTATATGGTCTATACCTATTTGACAAGTAAGTGGGTATTTAATTTGCGCCCCGACACAAATCAGGTCTATTGGTGCACCGCCGACATCGGTTGGATTACAGGTCATAGTTATATTATTTATGGAGTGCTTCCAAACCGTGTTCCAACAGTTATGTATGAAGGAGCACCGAATTTCCCCGACTCTGATAGGTTTTGGGATATCGTCGAAAGGCACAAGGTTACACAATTTTACACAGCGCCAACTGCGATTCGTGCGTTCATGAAGTGGGGTGACGAACACCCACAAAAACACGATCTCTCATCACTAAAACTACTTGGAACTGTTGGCGAACCAATTAACCCAGAAGCATGGATGTGGTACAAAGAGACAATCGGTGGAAACAACTGTCCGATTGTAGACACTTGGTGGCAGACCGAAACGGGCGGACATATGTTAACTCCACTTCCAGGCGCAACACCAACGACACCCGGTTCCTGCACTATGCCATTCTTTGGGGTTGATGCTGCCGTTGTAAACGAAGACGGCAGTGAAGTTGCAACGAATTCTGGCGGGTTGTTAGTTGTTCGTAAACCGTGGCCATCTATTCTTCGCGGAATTTACGGAGATCGAGATAGATTTGTTGATACATATTTTGGACGGGTCGACGGTATGTATTTAGCAGGAGATAGTGCTAGACGAGACGCTAACGGTAACTTCTGGATTATGGGTCGCATTGATGATGTGATTAATGTTTCGGGGCACCGTCTTGGAACAATGGAAGTGGAATCGTCTCTTGTTAGCCATGAATCAATCGTAGAAGCCGCGGTTGTTGGAATACCACATGAAATTAAAGGTACTGGAATCGCTGCGTTTTGTACACTTGCAGGAGGCATTGAACCAAGCGAAGAGTTAAAGCAAAAACTTTGTGAGCATGTCGGCAATGAAATTGGTGCAATTGCAAAACCAGATCTTTTGAAATTTACTGATGCCCTTCCAAAGACCCGAAGTGGCAAAATAATGAGACGTCTACTACGAGATGTTGCATCAGGAACGGACTCAAATCAAGATGTTACAACTCTTGAAGATTTTACAGTATTGACTAAGTTACGCGCAGAGGATTGAAGTAACAGCAGGAATAGCAGTTCCACAAAGTAACTGATCACCGCAGACCACAAGGTCTGCGGTGTTTTTTTGCACACGAACTCTACCGATAGCAACTTCTCTCGCATTTTCCATGGTACACGGGTCAAAATTTTCAGAAGAAGAAAGCAAACCTATGTCAATTGGTTTTTTGGTTTCTACTCGTAAACTAGCAAGGTGGCCAAGAACAACCGGAACACGAAATGATGTTGCAGTAATCTCACAACCAAAGAGTTCTTGTATGTCTTTTTGAATTGCTTGCTCTTCTTGAACAGCATTTTCGTGAGGTAATATATTGTTTTCAAGTTGTCCTCCGAAAAGTTCTTCGGTTTGTTTTTGTTCGAGGGCAAGCACGCCTCTCCATCCAGCGCCAGAAACTGATTGAAGGCATGTGGCGATTATTGATTTAATAGTACATTTTTTATGCAGAGGGGCAAGTGCTTGCGAAATTAGGGAAGCCATGCAATTTGGAATTCGTAAACGTGATGAATTGGACTCCAATATATTTGGCAGTACGAGCGATGTACGTTCGAGTTGACCCGTGCAATCAACAAACGGAATATCAAATGTGTTTCGATTTGTTGGAGATGCAACAATTACTCTATCTGCGACATTTGGAATCTCGTCCTCTCTTGTCAAGCTCAGTGGGGTGTGCCCTTGGGTCTGAATTTCTTTTACGCAAACCCTTCCCACTGACCCCGTTGCTCCAACTACAGCAATTTCCATCTCCACAGTGTAGTACTCCATCCCAGAATTCGGCTCAGAGCTGAGTTAATTTGCAAAATTCGGCTCTGAGCCGAATTAATTTTTTGGTAGAATGCAAGGATGGCGACATATAAAACAGTGGAAAATGCGAGAGTCGGGATTTTAATGGGCAGTGCCTCGGATTGGCCTACTATGAAAAGGGCTAGTGACACCCTTAATTCATTTGACGTGATTCATGAATGTAACGCTCTATCTGCGCACAGAAATTCGGAGATCCTCCAAGAATACCTTTTAGATGCTGAAAAACGCGGTGTTGAGATTTTCATTTGTGCAGCTGGCGGCGCTGCTCACCTTGCAGGAGTTGTAGCAGCACATACCCAAAAGCCAGTTTTGGGGTGCCCAATGCAAGCATGGTCACTTGATGGGCTTGATTCACTTCTTTCCACTGTTCAAATGCCAAAAGGTATACCAGTTGCAACATTTGCAATTGGCGGTGCAGGGGCTACTAATGCGGCTCTGTTTGCCGTACAGATGCTCTCAACCAGCGATTCAGCCCTTTCAGGCAAGTTTTCGGAGTTTCGAAAGCGGCAATCAGAAACAGTAACTTCCCTAGAATAATTACAACTTTTTAATTGCATTTGGAAGGTCCGAGAACCACAATATGTGGTCTGCGAGTTCGTTGTTTAGAGCCACATCGGAATTGATGCCGATGCTTGCGAAAACGAACCTACTTTTTCGAACAATATGCCCATGCATTGACGTATGGGAGAGAAGACTGGAGCCAACCACAAGATGCTTTTTACTAAGAAAACCCTAATAACCGGACTGTTACTATCTGTAACTACAACCGCACTCTCAAAGCCCAAGAAATTCGATGAGGTGAACGATGGCTACACAAAGGTAGTTTCGACGGTTGATGGTACTTCTCCTTTATTTGGCCTTTGGAAGAATGCTAAAGAACAACAACTTCTTGCAGAACTACCTCGCGGCTGGGCTCGGAAGAAATTCTTTATTGCAGTAACCCCATCTGCAGGCGTAATATTTTCCGGTTTGCAAGGTAAAGAGACCTATGTGTACCTTCGCAAATACGATGATCGAATTGCAATTATCCAGCCAGAACTCTCAGTTCGTTCAAGTGGCGATAAGTCATCAAAAGATTCAGTAGACACAATTTTTACAGATACGGTGTTGTTAGATACTCCCATTATTGCAACCGGGCCCAACGGACAACCGGTTATCGACCTAGATGATTTGCTTGTTGGAAACGCTTCAAAAATTGTAGGTTCAGTTGCAAGAGGAGCAAACAAAAAACTTTCTTCAATTACAAAAGCAAAATCATTCCCTAAAAACCTAGAGGTTGCCTTTGAAATGCCAACCTCTGGAGGCAATTTTAAAACGATTCATTATTCAATTAGCGAAGTTCCTGAACGTGGAAGTTATAAGCCTCGCAAAGCAGATGAACGAGTTGGGTATTTTACAACATCGTTTAGAGACCTTGGGCAATATCACGACGAGGACAAGTGGATTCATTACATAAATCGTTGGGATTTGCAAAAACGCGATCCAAAGTTGTCACTAAGCCCACCAAAGAAACCAATTGTTTTTTATATTGAACACACAGTTCCCGTTCGGTATCGAAGATGGGTACGCGATGGCGTGCTTTATTGGAACGATTCTTTTAGAAAAATAGGTGTCGACAATGCGATTGAGGTGTATTACCAAGATGCCGCAACCGGCGCACACATGGACAAAGATCCCGAAGATGTTCGTTACAATTTTTTACGGTGGTTGAACAATGACGTTGCAACTGCAATTGGTCCATCACGCGCACATCCAATGACAGGCGAAATTTTGGATGCCGATATTATTCTCACCGATGGGTGGATTCGGGCTTACTGGCGTTGGTACAATCAACAACCAAAATCTTCTGAGGCAATGTCTGCAATGAATCCAGAAGACGTTCAATGGCTAGAACAATATCCAGAGTGGGACCCTCGAATTCTTCTTGCAGACCCAATTGAACGCGGGAAAATACTTCAAGCAAGAAAAAATGGAGTTATTGATGATGCAACGGTTGACCCAATTCTAGCAAATGATGATGATCTCGCTGCAATTGCTTGTTGGCTTGGTGATGAAGATCATCACTGCCTTGCTGCATACCAACTAGCCGGACAAATGGCGTTTGCACAGTTGGGGCTTGAAACGTTAAACCTTCTTGAACTTGATGCTCCTGTGGAAAATGGTCGCATCACTGACGACAAACTTGATGGAATACCAGAATGGTTTATTGGTCCTTTAATGTCGAGTCTTGTTTGCCACGAGGTTGGACACACGCTTGGTTTGCGTCACAACTTTAAGGCATCTGGTTTGTACACAATGGCGGAAATTAATTCAGATGACGTGCGTGGCAAAAAACCATTTACTTCTTCTGTTATGGACTATAACCCAGTTAATTTCAACATGGACTCAGGCGATATTCAAGGTGATTTTGCTATGATTGGAATTGGTCCATACGATTACTGGGCAATTGAATATGGATACACCTCTGCTGATGTAGGTGAAGTGTTGGCTAAATCAAACCTGCCAGAGCATGCTTATCTAACAGATGAAGACACTCGCGGTCCTGATCCCCTTGCTAAGAGGTACGACTTTAGTAAAGACCCTCTTGATTACGCAAACAATCAAATGCGAATAGTTGATAAGTTGCGTGAAGAACTTCTCGATCACTTTGTGGAAGATGGTGACAGTTGGTCAAAAGCACGTCGTGGTTATGAAACAACTCTAAGAATGCAAACGGGTGTAGCAAGCATGATGGCCGATTGGATTGGCGGAGCGCATACGAATAGAAATAAAAAGGGTGACTTTAGCGAAGATGAAGAAGAACAACCACCAGTAACAGTTGTTCCTGCAGACCAACAGAGAGCAGCACTTGCTTTTATCGCCGATACAATTTTTGACGACGAATCGTATGGCTTGTCTCCAGAACTTTTGACACACTTTAATGTAGACAAATGGTATGGAGGTGGTGGAGATAGTGGTGAAGCAACTTGGCCAATACATGACAGAATTCTAGGTACACAGGCCTCAACTTTGACATCCATTCTTTCGCCAAGCCGCTTACGCATGGTGTACGACAACGAATATCTGGTCCCAGCAGATGAGGATGCGTTTACTGTTGCTGAGATTTTTGAGACGCTTATGGACACGATTTACGATGGTCTTGAGAACACCGATGGTCAGTGGACAAATCGCAATCCGATGATTTCTTCACTTGATAGAAATTTACAATCAGAAATGGTTAACCGTCTAATTGATTTGAGTACCGGAAGGGTCAGGATGTTCCGCACCGTTCAGACATTGGCGTTGTATTACACCAATGACTTATATAGCCAACTCGGCGAGATTCTAGATGGTAGTTCAAATCTTGATATGTACTCCCGTGCTCATTTGCAAGATATGCACGAACGCCTTGGTAAAGCACTTGATGCTGTATACACGATGTAATTGTTAATCGCTTAACAATTCCTGTCTCATCTTTCTGTTTTCGCTTTCTGCGTTGCATACCCTTGGCATTGCTAAGCGTATGGTTACAGGATCTTTTAACTCGACGGTACCATCAACTTCATGAGCTCCGGTTCTCATAGCGTTTCCCGCCCAATCAACTTGCATCGAACCACATGGAAGACCCTCATGCCTTCGCCAACGTGTGCCATGGCTTCTTGGGTAGTGGCTTACTGCAACCATTTTTAGTTCTATGACATCTCCTTGCAACTTTTGGGGAACATGTATTGGTTGGTGAATAACTCCAACATCACCACCATTTACTCTAAATGCAATGTGTACGTCCGAAGCACCGTGAACAACCTCAAACGATTCACCAGTTGGTTTTAGGTGTACGATTACTGATGCAGGATTCTCGAATCGATTTTGGTAATAGATCGAAAGTTCTGGGCCTGCTTGAGAGTTTCGGATAACTGGAAATACACACACTCCATCCGCTTCAAAATAACGGGATCCGACTATCTCAAGTAAAGTGTCAGGGAGTCGATCTTCAAGAGTCATTCCGTAAACTAGCCACCCAGCAACTATTAGGGTGAAGAGAGTTGAAATCCCACGCATAAGAGTTATCCCATCACCAGAACTATAGAACCAAGACCACCCACACCATATTAGACCGAAAGTAACAATCAAGACAAGTATGAAGTTTCGTTTTTCGTGCATATCATGGCTCCTTACATTGAACCCACGCCGCACATGCAGTTCACACTTAGCGGCGAACTATTCCCACGTTTGTATTCTATGTGGTATACCCTATACATCGTCAAGTGTAAAATCTTCAAATGAATTTTAATTTACCACCCACATCTCCAGTTGCTCCTTTAGAGGAGTGGTTTAAGGAAGCACAAGAGGCAAATTCCTACGCTAATCCTCTTTCTTGTGCGCTTTCAACCGTTAGCGCTGAAGGCATCCCCTCATCGAGGATGGTATTGTTAAAAGGTTTTGACGCTCAAGGTGCAGTTTTTTTTACGAACTACACTAGTGACAAAGCAATAGAAATCGAATCGAACCCAAATGTATCGTTGCTTTTCCACTGGGATGATATGCAAAGGCAAATCAGAATACAGGGGGAAGCAGTAAAGACAAGCGAGGAGGAATCGGACGTATATTTCGCAAGCCGCGCACGTTTAAGCCAACTTGGTGCTTGGGCAAGCAAACAATCACAACCATTAAAAAGCCGGCCGGTTCTAATTGCAAAGGTAGCAGCGTTAACCGCAAAATGGGTTGGTCGCAAAGTACCACGACCTGATTTCTGGGGTGGATATCGTGTCTCACTTAACAAGGTAGAACTTTGGCAAGGGCACGATGGACGTTTACATGACCGAATTCGGTATAAGTGTGTTAGCGGGGAGTGGTCTTGGGAGCGTCTTCAGCCCTAGTTTAAGGGTGCACTCAAGTTTCAACGGCAAGCCGTAAAAACCACTGAATTTCCACACAGCAAAGACGTTTGGAAATTAATTCGGCTCTGAGCCGAATTAATGGTCTTCAAGGAGACGGCGTGCCTCTTCTAGTATGTCATTCGGAAGAGTTTGGTTATCTAGTTTGACCGAGCGCCTCTTCTTCGGTTTGCTCTTATTACTTGGTTGAGAAGATTCTGTTTTTGATTGTTCTTCGAATCCAAAATTTGGTAACTCGGTGTTTTGCAAATCCTGCATTTCTTCATCATCTATTCCAAACTGCTCTTTCCACTCTTGGGCTAATTGTGGAGAGAGTCCGGATGGTCTGCGAATGGGTTTTGATTTTGGAACGTGACTATCTTCAACAAGAGCATGTAAGAATGCTGATGAACTCAACTGTTGGGCACCCCGTTTTCGAATGGAACTAATAATTTCTCGGTCGCTAGTGATGACAAGGATAGATCGTGGTGCTGAGGAATTTGCCACTCGCTCCATAATTTCAGCGTCTGCAGATTTGAATGGTCCAGTAAATATTGTTTGATATTTGGAGCCATTAACTGCTTCATCCGAAGGGGTTCCATCGCAAACAAGGGTTACTCTTTCCCCACTCCAGCGGCTGTTTTCTATCATTTTGCAAAGCCCAGCGGTCCCAATCCCAGCCGAGTCAGCGGGCAGGACTCCTGTCTGGTGGACCACATTCCAGGTGTCAATTAGTAAATCCATTATTTTGGCTAGGATACCACCTCGCCTACGGTTCACAACCCACTGTTAAACAATAGGTTATGTATAATCAAGTTGCCCCTTGCAATGCGGCTCACAATGCGTTCTAATACGTGGCTCAAGTCAGTTTTTAGCAGACAAAAGGTAATTCAACACATGGCAATTCGTATTAAAGCAAGACAAAATGAATCTGCAGGGCAAATGCTCCGTAGGTTTAAAAAACTCTGTGAAAAAGAAAACCTAATTAAGGATGTAAAGAAGCGTCAATACTTTGAAAAACCATCCGAACGAAAACGCCGAGCGCGCAGAAAAGCAGAATCACGTCGATATCGTGAACGGAATTTCCCACAACAGCGAACACGCACTTGAATACCTGACAAAACTTAACATATCGGAAAATTGTCCCTAGGCAGAAAGCCGCGGTTTCCGATTATTCAACTCACGAAACGGTGCAAGGACACCGTGCAAGGCAGAATAAATGAATGGCGAGGTACCATTCGAATTTTGGAGACACATAATGAACCTTCTCATGCTCGCCCAAGAAACTACCGCGTCTGACCCATGGACGCTTTACTACTTAGCACCAGTTGGTGCAATTGTCGCGCTAGTTATGGCTT
>CAZLCM010000006.1:0-22773 GCA_964558055.1 uncultured Isosphaeraceae bacterium
CCACATGATGGACATGCTGGTGCATCGCCCTGCATCTTCGCATTAGATTGGCTTAAAGAGGATTGCACAGTTGTTTCTTCTATCACTTGTACTTGCATACCACTCTCGGAATTTGCGATGCTCAATCGGTCGTACCGTTGCTGCACTGTTACCGCATCGGTCTTCGCCTTTTCTTGGGCACCCTTCCTTGGGTTGGTGCCAAGGTCGGTGGTCGCAGAATCTTGGGGTGTTGTAGAAGAAGTTTCTTGTGTTTGTACTGACCATCGTGTGTCCTCCTTGACTGGGGTGGTCCGTTTATTTAGATCCGAAGCAGATGTCGAATTTGAGCGGTTTGGTAAGTTCGCTTCTTTGTAACCATCGATGAATTGCATGCCCATCCACTGGAAAATGTAATCAACCAAACTCTTAGCGAATGGAATGTCTCGATTTGTAGTTATGCCTTGAGGTTCAAACCGTTGATATGCAAACTTGCTCACCAAACTTTCGATTGGAACACCATATTGCAGAGCAACACTTATCGCAGTTCCTAAACTGTCCATCAAACCGCCGATTGTCGAACCCTCTTTAGACATAGTGATAAATAGTTCTCCGGGACCTCCGGTTTCATACTTGCCAACAGTGAGATATCCCTCGTGTCCCGCAACATTGAAGTGGTGTGTAATACTTTTGCGTGTATCTGGAAGACGTCGACGCATAGGTTTTTCGATTATTTTTTCAACGATTTTTTCGATAACATGTGGCTGGTCTTCTGTTGCCATGTCTGCCGCAGCAACAACTTCATTTGCAATTTCTTCGTGAGCATCAGAAACTTCCATCTCGTCTTCTTCGTCATCAATGTCAACATCACTCTTTGCATTGAGTGGTTGGCTTAACTTACAACCGTCTCGATAGAGTGCGTTTGCCTTGAGGCCAAGTTCCCAACTTAGCCAATACGCTTTTGCAATGTCATCGGTCGAAGCTTCGTTTGGAAGATTAATTGTTTTTGATATTGCACCAGTTATGAACGGTTGGCATGCTGCCATCATTCTGATGTGTCCTTCAGGAGCGATGTAGCGAACACCTGTTTCGCCGCAACGATTAGCACAATCAAAGACATGTAAATGTTCTTCCAATAGCGCAGGTGCGCCTTCAATGGTGCCCGTTCCGCAGATGCGGCGATTTAACTCGGTAATTTCGTCACCTGTTAACCCAAGTAGTTTTAGACCATTGAAAGAAGCATCGTTTGTTGCTTCTTCTCTAGTCATTCCGAGTGTTTCTAGCACATGATCTGGCATCGCCCAAGCAGCGAATGCAAACGACAACTCAAAATAAGTTGGTAGGGCATCGTTAATCGAATCTATGTCTTCTTGGTTATAACCGTTTTCAAGCAAGAAGGTCACAAACGAAATCACTTCGCCATCATCCGTAACGGTTTTTGGCATCGGTGTATCTAGAGAAAGAGTTCCCATGACATAGAGCATCATCTGTTCAACGTCTTGAGCGCTGTAACCGAGTGCTAGCAATGCAGGTTGTAACGATTGGTTTGCGATTTTGAAGTAACCACCGCCCGCTAGTTTTTTAAACTTTGTTAGAGCAAAATCTGGTTCTACTCCTGTTGTGTCACAGTCCATAAGTAAACCAATTGTTCCTGTTGGAGCAATGACTGTTACCTGAGCATTTCTGAAACCGTGTCTCCCGCCTAAATCAAGTGCTTCATCCCAAGCCTGCACCGCTCGTCCAAGAAGTGCGCCAGCGTTTGTGATGTTAATTGAATCGTCGAGGAATAGTTCATGATTGATAGGTACGGGTGCAAGTCGAAGTTTTTCATACTCTCCGCTGTCGCGCTTGATTCCATTGGCTGCGCGGCTGTGGTTTCGAATCACCCTCATCATGTCTTTCGCATTGTCAGCAAAGCCGTCAAAGGGACCAAGTTCCGCTGCCATTTCAGCACTGACTGCGTACGAACGACCGGTTAGGGTTGCTGTAATTGCTCCACAAACAGCTCGGCCTGCATCGCTGTCATACGCGATACCTGCTTGCATAAGCATAGCACCTAGGTTTGCAAATCCAAGACCAAGTGTTCGGTATCGCCAACTTTGATATGCGATTGCTTCCGAAGGGAATGCTGCCATCAAGACGGATATTTCAAGGACGATTGTCCATAGTCGAACTGCATGTTCAAAAGAATCAATGTCGAACATACGTGTGTTGCTGTCATAAAACTTTAGAAGGTTTAGTGAAGCAAGATTGCATGCAGTGTCGTCGAGGAACATATATTCACTACAAGGGTTCGATGCATTGATTCGACCACTTTTTGGACATGTATGCCAATCATTTATCGAGGTGTCAAATTGAACACCGGGATCAGCACAATGCCAAGCAGCGTCACAAATTTTGTTCCATAGCCCACTGGCTGGGATGGATTTTGCAACTTCTCCATCTGTTCGGCGGATTAATTCCCAGTCCTCTTCACGATCGACAGCTTCTAAGAAGTCGTGGGAAAGTCGAACTGAATTGTTAGAGTTTTGACCTGCCACTGTTTGGTACGCTTCACCGTTGAAGTCGTAATCTAGAGTTAATCCTAGGTCTTTTGCCTGTTGTTTTTGTTCGTCTGTTAGGTGCTTCATACCTTCAACGAGGGCAGCAACTTTTAACTCCTCACGAACTTTCCAACTGACAAATTCTTCTATGTCTGGGTGGTCGACATCAAGGCAAACCATCTTTGCAGCTCGGCGAGTTGTTCCTCCTGATTTGATTGCTCCTGCAGCACGATCGCCGATTTTGAGGAAACTCATCAAGCCGCTAGAATTTCCTCCACCTGAAAGCGGTTCGTCATTTCCACGAAGCGTTGAGAAATTTGAACCAGTTCCCGAGCCATACTTGAAGAGGCGCGCTTCACGAGTCCACAAGTCCATGATGCCGCCTTCGTTAACAAGGTCATCCGAGACGGATTGGATGAAACAGGCGTGTGGTTGTGGGTGTGAGTACGCATCATCAGCGAGACTGACTTCACCAGTTTCAGGGTCAGATACAAAGTGACCTTGTGATGGGCCAGAAATACCATACGCCCAGTTCAACCCAGTGTTGAACCATTGAGGGCTGTTTGGGGCACTGACTTGGTTTAGCATCATCCAGCAAAGTTCGTCATAAAATGATTCAGCATCTTCAGGTGTATCAAAATAACCGTGTGACTCGCCCCAAGATCTCCAACAACCAACTAGACGGTGTATCACTTGACGGGCTGAAGTTTCAGAGCCAGTGACCGCTTTGCCATCTTCATCTAGTTCTGGAGTTCCATCTTCGTTTGTCTGTGGAACACCTGCTTTGCGGAAATATTTGCTTACCATGATGTCAGCAGCTAGTTGACTCCATGAGGAGGGGATTTCTGCGTTGTTCATTTCGAACACTACGGACCCGTCTGCATTTGTAATTTTTGTTGAACGCGTGGACCACTCTACTGTGTCCCAAACATTTTCGCCTGCTGTTGTAAATCTTCTTTGTATGTTCATCTGTGCTGTTGCTGCTTCCGTGCTTTTCTAATTTGGTTTCTTTGTTGTTTGTCTTGGTTCACTAAATTCGTTGTTTATAAAAGTTTGTTAAGTGTCAACCATTGGAAGGGTGAGCCCTTCTTGATCTTGATATTTTCCATTTTTGTCTGCGTAACTAATGTCGCACATTTGCGATGCCTTTAGGAACACAAGTTGCGCAATACCTTCATTCGCATAAATTTTTGCTGGCAGTGGGGTGGTGTTACTGATTTCAAGTGTTATTTTTCCACGCCATTGTGGCTCGATTGGCGTGACATTAACGATAAGTCCACAGCGAGCGTAGGTGCTTTTGCCAACGCAGATCGCAAGCACATCTCGTGGGATTTCGAATACCTCTACTGTTTCACACAACACAAAACTATTTGGGGGAATGATGATGAAGTCATTCTCAGTTTCTGAAGTATCGACTGATACAAATAAATCCTCAGTAAATTCCTTTGGATCGATGATTGCAACTCCTCCGGAAGTAGCGTTGGTAAATATTTTGAACTTAGTTCCGACTCTTACGTCGTATCCGTAACTTGAAACACCGTATGAAACAGTTCCTGGTCTTGTTTCATTTTTTTGAAATGGTTCAATTGTTATCAGTTCTTCAATTTGCCTGTCACAAAGTACGCTCATCTACTCGCCTCTCCTTGGTCATCCTCCAAAAAACAAAAATTCACTCGTTTTTCCGTGAAAACGAGACCTGATGTGGTTTTTAGACAGATATTTGCTGTTTTTCTGTGTTTGAGTTCAGCAAATAAAGGGTGTTCCACACTTTGCTATCGTACCACTACATCTTGGGTCTGCAACGAACTAAACCACAAAATATCGTATCATTCTTTTCGGAGTTCTAAAGCCCGTTTCTATCGGAACTTAGAAACGATCCTCGTTGTCTGGTTTTGTGGATATTCTGTCGAGTTGCATTTTTAAATTTCCTATTTCCCCTTTTTTGGGGAATAAACGGTGATTTTGCTTAATACAACTCAGAGCCGTATTACACTGTTGCAATGATGGGCATGGAAGCACAGAAGAGCAAGTTAACTGAAGCGCAAGAAGAGGCAGTAAAACACACGGATGGTCCGCTTCTTGTACTCGCTGGACCAGGATCTGGGAAAACTACAGTCGTAACTCGTCGTATTGCAAACATGATTGCAAATGGTGTTGCACCTTGGCAAATACTTGCATTAACTTTTACTAACAAAGCGGCGCAAGAAATGCGCGAGCGTGTTTTTTCTTTACTTGAAGAGCGCGAACTTCACGCACGTGGTTTGACTGTTTCAACGTTCCATGCTTTTTGTGCACGAGTATTAAGGGATTGGGGCGATAGGATTATTGGAACAACAACATTCACAATTTACGATACAGCGGACCAGAGAAGTGCAGTTAAGGCAGCAATACGAGATTGTGAGTTAAGTGATTCAAATTGGAAACCCGCCTCCGTACTCGCTACTATTAGTGCTGCAAAAAATAAATTGATTGATGCTGATATGTATCAAGATGAAGCGCATGATTTTTACACTAAGTCGATTGCAAAAATATATTGCGCTTATGAGAATATTCTTCGTAGTAATGACGCAGTTGATTTTGACGACTTGCTTTTAAAAACAGCACAACTTCTTCACACCGATGAGGAAGTAAGGGAAAGTTTGCAATCTCGGTATCAATTTCTTATGATTGACGAATACCAAGACACAAACCATACACAGTTTGTGATTGCAAACTGTATTGCTAAAAACCACAGGAATATATGTGTCGTTGGCGATCCTGATCAGTCTATTTATGCTTGGCGCGGTGCAGACATATCAAACATACTCGACTTTGAAAATCAATTTGGTGATGCAACAGTTGTCCCTCTAGGTAGAAACTTCCGTTCGACAGGACACATTGTCTCTGCTTCAGCCAACCTCATATCAAACAATTTGCACCGCAAAGAGAAGAAGTTATTTACAGAATTAGATGATGGGAATATGCCAACAAACTTATCACTAGAAGGTGAACACGAAGAAGGAGAAGCAATTGTTCGTGAAGTAGTACGACTTCAAAGTGAAGGTGTATTGCTAAAAGAGATGGCGGTTCTCTATCGTGTGAATGCTTTGAGTCGAGTGCTTGAAGATGCTTTTCGCACAGCTGGCATTCCTCACTTTGTAGCAAGAGGAACAGCGTTTTACGCTAGGCAAGAGATTAAACAAGCACTGTCCTATTTGAGATTACTCGTAAACCCTCGTGATGATGTTTCATTCGCACGAATTATCAACACCCCAACTCGGGGGATTGGCGCAACAACAATTTCTCGTTTGGATCAATTAGCCAAACAGCGCAATGAATCAATGCTTGAAACAATTTCGTACGTTTCAAAAGATAATGGGTTTACAGCACGAGCGGTTACATCGATGAAAAAATTTAGTGCAACATTTAACCAATGGCAAATAGATGCAAGAAGTGAAGAAAGTTTGACAGCAGCAGGATCTCTTGCAGATTTGGTTGAACGTGTTGTGAGGGAATCTGGGCTTGAAGATTTCTATTCGAAAAATGCTGGGGAAGATGATTTTGAGCGACTGCAAAACTTAGAAGAATTGGTGTCAGCAGCGTCCGAGTTCGAAGAGCGGTACGAAATCGTTGAAGATGTAGCACCAACTCCGCTTCACCTACTTTTCTCTTTTTTAGAGCACGTTACACTTGTGAGTGATGCTGATTCTGTTGACCCATTGAATGGTGCAGTTACATTGATGACGCTTCACGCAGCAAAGGGATTAGAATTTGATTTTGTTGCTATCGCTGGATTAGAGGAGGGGTTGCTGCCACATGAGCGTTCATTGTTTGAGAATAGCCAAATGGAGGAAGAGAGGCGTCTTTGTTATGTGGGGATTACTAGAGCAAGGAAACATTTGTTGCTAACAAACGCTAGAAGAAGGACACAGAGAGGGCTTAGTAACCGAACAATGACAAGCCGATTTGTTCAAGAAATGTTCGGCACTTCCATTCAAGAGGAGGTGGCAACTGACTCGTGGGAAGCACCTAGTCAAGAAGATGTCTACAAGGATGAGATTACAGTTGGTTCAGTTGTTCGGCACAAACGGTTTGGGGTTGGAAAAGTTCAGCGCATAATTAGAAGAACAAGGGGTTCTACGGTTACAGTGCAGTTTCGGGGTGGTGTTAAGCATTTAGTACTTGAATATGCAAATCTAGAACTCGTTCCGCCTGGAATTTCACCGGACTTTTAGGTTTTATGGTTGAGACCAGTGTAGTTGTTGACTTGTGTATTGCTCACGGTTTTGCAATTGCTGGGGTCGCGGGTGCAAGTTTGTCAGAACATGAAACATCTCTCATTTCTTGGCTAAAAGAAGGCAAACAAGGTGAGATGCAGTGGATGAATAGGAATGTTGACATTCGGCTTGATCCAAGGAATTTAGTTGACGGCGCCAGTTCAGTTATTTGTGTTGCTGACAGGTACGCCCAACTAGAGGAAGAACCAATTGATGTACAAAGTGGACGAGTTGCAAGGTACGCAAGGGGTCGTGATTACCACAAAGAAATGAAGAAGCGATTGCACAAGGTGTGCGATTCCTTGAAAGAGTTATTACCAGATGAAACATTTCGTGCTTGCGTAGATACGGCACCACTACTAGAACGTGAGTTTGCACAGAGAGCAGGTATAGGTGCAATCGGTAAACATACTCTCTTGATTGAACAGGGGATTGGTAGTTGGTTGTTACTTGGTGCTATTGTGACAACTGCAAAGATAGAACCATCAATTTCTGAGAAAGCAGACCCGTGTGCAACATGTACGAGGTGCATTGATGCTTGCCCTACTGATGCTATCACTCCATGGGAAGTTGATGCAAGGAAATGTATTAGTTATTTAACAATTGAACACAGAAGCGACATTGATCCAAAACACTATCCAAAGATTGGAAAATGGATATTTGGTTGTGATATTTGTCAAGAAGTGTGTCCACATAATAGCCCAAGTAAGTTGACTGATAATGCAAAAATACACGATGCATACGCTGTTAAGATTGATTCACTCAATGTACTTGAAGTCCTTAGTTGGGATGAAAAAGACCGCACGGATTCTTTTCGTGGATCTCCTATGAAACGTGCTAAACTCGGAATGATTCGCCGAAACGCAGTCATTGTCGCAGGTAATATTTTGTCAGAAAGAAACGACGATGAGTTATTAGCAAAACTTCATGCAATTGCAGCCGATGAGTCGGAAGACCCACTTGTTCGAAATGCAGCGGGAGTCGTACTCGGCAAGTAGAAAACTACCCCGCGAGTCGTTTTAGGATTAGTTACTGCATAGTGGTTGAAGCATCTGAAGCGGGAGGAGTATCTTGGAACTCATCACCTTGCAAGATGGAGATGCGTTTGTTGAATTGTTGGGAAAGCGGTTCACCATTTGAACCTAATGAGTTGGCAGCATCAACAGCATTTTTATAAGAAGTTATCGCATTCTCCATAGTTCTATTGATTTCTAAACGTAAAGTGTCACCAAGAGCCATCCATTTATTCGATGAGGTAACCATTCCATTAGAGATGAGTTTAGATATGGTTTCTTCTTGTCCAACGAGAAGAGCAAGTTTGGACTCTTCGACTTGGCCTTTAAGCCACTCAAGACCTAGTTTCCAAGAGGCAGATGTTTTTCTTGCTTCTCTTGAAGTGCCGCTAGAACGGTTTACGGCTTGGATTGATGTTTGAATATTATTCGCAATTTCATCTAGCGATGATACGGCAGTATCAGTACTCACTATCGTATCGTTCATTTTTTGTGCTAGTTCATTGTCAAGGTTATCAGCGAATTGTCTTAGGTTAGCTGCATTTTTAATAGATGAACTTCGAATCTGTTCAAGCATATCGTTTGTGTTATTAACACCATTTAGGATTGAGGAGATGGCTTCTAATTCAGCCCTAGAATCTTCTAGCATACGCTTTGTAAGTAGTGAAGATTTTGTTTCGATTTCTTCTGCCGACATACTAAGTTCTTGTGATTTTCGCACAGTTCTTACACCTTGCTTGAACGATTTGTGCCCCTCAATTATTCCTAGTTGTTCTGCTGATTGGAATAACTCTTCGGCTTCTTCGCTTAGAGAATGTGCCTGATTTCTGGCTAACTCGCTTGCCTCATCACTTTCTGCAATTGCTATTGTGGACTCATTAAGTATGCCATTTTGGATAATCTTGCTTTGTTCTGCAATCAATTGTATTTGCTCCCCCATATCAATATCTATGGAAGGTTGACCTGCTTGGTAGAAAGAAGATGCTGTACCGCGGATACGTGCAATTTGAGTTGACTTAGTTGCGATAGAGTGTAATGAAATTTTGATCGAATTTATAGAGGTCGACAGAGCCCCGAATTTAATTCGTGCTAGTTTTTCATTTGCAGTTGCAAGAATCAAATTTTTGCTTTGTATATTTGTTTTTTCAGTAACTTGAACTTTTTTGATATCTATAATAACTTCTTCTAGGGCAACTTGGCTGTTAGTGCTTACAGCAGTATCAAGATCAGCAAGAAGTGTGTCAAGCGCTTTTCGGGTAGCGTTGTTGCCCGATTCATCACACCCGCTAGGTGCAATAATGAGGAGCATAGAGAGAATTAGTAAACAGTGTCGTCGTTGAAAAAATCGCATTTGTGTGTGATTCCTGAATAGTGGGTGGTTCTAGGGTGAACCACATAGAAATGAACAAACTGAAGTGGGCAGTGTACCAATCAGACCGAGTTCTGGCTAAGGAAGATTGCGTTTGGTTCTTGAAGAACCGCTGCAATGTCCGTTTTTACTCAGGAAGTGGGGTTGTTTCTATGTCTTTTCCTCTTGCGATCTCTACTTGCCACGTTATTTTGAAACTTCCTTCCCCAGTCATGTTTGCGGGAATTTTGAGATCCCAGCGCAAAATCCCTTTTGCGCGTTCCGTTTTGAGGTAATTAGCATTCGTAGAAAGTGGTGAAGATATATTTTTTAGGACGACTTCTATTTCTTCATTTTGTGAAACAGGTATTCGGTCGTAAACATGAATATCAATTTCGGTATCGTTGCCATTAGATATCTCAATTTGATAATTATACGATGTCTGTTTTCCAGACCCAAACAAACCAGTTGATGAGGTTTCTTTTTCAACGAGAGTTCTCGCTGCAGTTACTGATGTTTCTATCCCTAAGTCGAGAGGGAAAGTTTCATTTGGCGTGATTGTTTTAAGCGTAGTTTTGCCTACGTAATCGCCACCATGGAAAATAGATGCTTTCCCTGGAAGTAATATGAAGTCGCTTTTGTTTGTGACTTCACTTCGAACAAAGACACGATCGGTCAGCATTGGAACTGCAATGAGATATTGTTCAGCAGATGATTCGATAGAGGCAATAGATGTGGTCTGGGATTCAGTTACATCCGATGGAATCGTAACAGTGCGTGGTAGCACAAAACTTACTGCTGGACCATCACCGACAACTGCAGCAGCCGCAGATGCTAACTCTACAGAGGTGCCACGTGATGCACTTCTCTCTAACAGAGCAGAATCTGATTTGGTTTCAAAATTCGGTAACCTTGGTGCAGATGTTGGTTGTGGTGGTTGATAAACATCAACATACAATGGGCTAGGCATTGGCGGAGTAATTGATTGTTGCGGTTGTGCAGTAGATAGTGTTAGAGAAACATCTGTCCAATTCTCGCCAGTTTTTTGGTTTAGTTCCGCTTCATAGTCAATAGAGATAGCATTACCATCTGTTTTTGCGTGAATTGAATAGGCAGGAGTCCATGAAGCACTTCGTACTAAATAAGTTAGCCGTACTTCAACTTTGCAAGGAACTGCAACACCAATGTCAACAATTGCGTCAATCTGATTTTTAGCCCCTATCGAGATATTATGCTTTTGTTGCTTTAAGTTAATAAGAAGTTCTTTGATTTTACGTATTTCGTTTGAATTTTCAAATTGTTTTGCTGAAAGGTCCTGCATTCTGTTTCCGGCAAATGTTATCTGTTCGTTGAACAGTTCTAATTCAACCGGTGGCGCTTTGTCGTTAGACGCTTTTTCTAATAGGGTCTTGAGTAATTCAATTTGTAAATTAATCGCATTCCCCTCAGAATTTGCGTTGATTAGTTCTGCTTCTGCCTTTTCGATTTGAGCAACAATGTCAGTTACAAGTTTGCTGTTATCTATAAGTGTTGGTTTGTTTGACGTATCTACGGCTAGCAAAGAAGCGTTGCCACTTACACTCGCCTGTACCGAGTCTAGATAGGCAACCGATGGCAGATCCTTGAAAAATATTGTATAGCCACCCGTGTCTAATTCAAGAATTGCTGTTCTTGTGATTGCTGCACGGTTTCGATAAAGGGTAACATTTGTTATTTCGGAATTTGCATCGATGGGCTCCATTTCCAGTGAAACCTGTGCAAGTGTCGGAGTTGACGAGAGTCCCATTAAAATGAGAGATAGGAATCGTGTGGAAATCATTGTTAAGATCCTTTATCTAAATTGTTAGGCGTGCTATTTTTTGTGTCGACGTCCCATAGTTGAAAAAATGCCTGCATCATGTAACAACGCAGCAACCCTATCTTTATATTGCAAATCAGAAGATAAAATCGCCTCGGTTAGTATTTCACGTTCCTCATCTAGGTCGAGATACCTAAGAGCAAGACCAGCTAAGTCAGCATCTTCCATCGTTTCAAGGTATTCAAATCCCTCTCGGTAGACGATTCTAGCAGCTAAAGATTTCGCCATCATCC
Source organism: uncultured Isosphaeraceae bacterium (assembly GCA_964558055.1). Classification (GTDB taxonomy): domain Bacteria; phylum Planctomycetota; class Phycisphaerae; order Phycisphaerales; family SM1A02. The sequence continues at coordinate 11,228 of CAZLCM010000006.1, forward strand.
ATTGCAAGTAGGTTTCGGGCATTTCTGTCCAAAGTGAATCGCCAACCTGTTCAATCAAAATTGGAGGTAGATGTTCGATTACAAGTCGTTTAAGTTCTTGTTGTTGTGGTTTTTCCATGTTCTCCCAGTTTGCGATAAGGGAATCGGAAACTCGAGACATGATTCTGCTGATTCGAATACTCATCTCAGGAAGAGGGGAATGTGGATGGTGTTGGTGAAGACGGGCAAGGAGCTCAGCTTCCGAACGAGCAAGGTCACGAAGCCGTGAGAGAACCTGTTCAACAAACACTTCCTTGATTTTCATGAATTCGTCTTCTTTAAGAATCATACAAGCGCCGATTTCAAAACTCGAACAGATAACACCGCATTTGTTTGCGGAAGAATCTTTAAGAATTATTGCACCGGCATTTGAAAGTTCTCTTCTTGCATCAGGGGTAAGAAACAAGTTTGCACCTTCGACGATTACTTTTGAACTGGGCGTTCCATCATCTTTTAAGAAGTTTTTCCAGTTGCCGCCATGAATCGTTGCGGGTCTACCTCCGCAAGGGATAAATGCATCCGACTCGATTCGGTCGTGCAGAGTGTTACGTAAATGTACACCTTCAGGGTCATCGATTGTCGCAATAGTTCCATTTGGCCCGAGTTTACTTCGGTCGAAACTTGCAATGGGTAGCGCTTCATTAAAGAGGCGAAGTAATTCCTCGTGGTCAAGACCATCCGGATCTTCACCGCATCCTGAACCATCTGCGATTCCGAGAATTTTCACTCGATTTTCGTATTCCCTATTTAGGATTCGTATTCCATTGCCTGCGACATCTCCATCTGGACCGCCCGTAATTTTTACTGTGAATGTTTCTTTGTCTGGGTTTATTCCAATAGACCGAAGTGCTGTGTCCAAGAAAACGACTACGCCTTCGCTAGTAACACCGTATTCCTTATGGTTGATTCCCGCACCTGGTTTGGAACTCATTAATGCAGTTGGCATCGGATATCCACGACGGCGGGCTCGATCTACGACCCAATCAATCAGCTCAGGAGTTATATTTTCATCTGGTCCAAGATATATGAGTTCTTTGTGGTTTAGGCGATCGACAACTTTTGAAGTAGTTGTTTCTTCTGGTGTGATTAAATCGAGAACCGAATTTACAAACGCCTTAACACTTCTGCTAACCCGACCGTTTGGATGAACAAGCAGTGCTGCTTTGGCGCCACCTTCGGGGATGTCCTTGTTCTTAAGTTGCTGTGCAAATGCTAAGTTATATGCTTCATCATAAAGCCGTTCTTGCTCACGAGTGAATTGTTCTATTCCTCTTGGATGGATAGCGCGCACTCCGCCTCTTGCAATATCTCTAAAGCGAACATGGAAACCATTGAAATCTCGACCGTGAACAAAGAAAACCCCATAAGGGCATTCACTTCTATCCTCAGTAGTGAGAAGAGAGGCATCAATTCGCATAGAGAGGGCATAGCGGTCTTCGATGAACAAATTTGTTCTGCGAACTGAATGCACCGCTTCAAGCATTTTAACTAGGACAACTCGAGCATCTTCAAGGTCAACAGTATTGTCAATAATTTCAAGTAGTTCGCCTCGCTTGGCATCGTATGAACTGTCGGAAAGAGTATTTGATGGGTTGAAACGCTGTCTTAGAAGATCTGCAATTTTGGAAGCGATTTCTATATTGCCACGAGTTAATGAATCAAGTCGAGTTGGGTTGAAGGCATAAGCATTTTTCTTAACTAATACTTGGTAAACTAAATCGAGAAGGGCGGTAATGATTTCCGCTGTTTCAAGTGTAAGTTCTGGGTACGCGTAACCGAGTCGTACCGTTCTTGGGTCAAGCCATTTTAGACGGAGTAAATCTGCACGAACTTCTTTCCAAAGCGAACTGTTTTCGTCAATCGGTCCTCCGTCAGGGCTTTGCACAACGCAGCCAACAAGAGTTACCCATCCATTCTCTCCGTCATCGATACTGTCTAGGTATGCACGATGAATATTGATCTTTGATTTACTTAGACGTGTGGCGATTCGCTGCAACATCGATCTTCTAGTGGAATTGCTAACTGCAACGATAATTCTACTTAGGGATGGATCGGTCTCTCGTTCTAGAGCAACTGTTGTACCGTCTGTACCCGTTAGCCGTTGGACGAGTTGCCAATGCTTTTCCATCCGCAAAGGTGTAATTGTTGACAGATAATCTTCAGAGCAACGAGTGAAATATTCTCGAACCTGTTCGGGCTCCCAATTTAGGTTGTGCTCTTTAACGTAGTTAATGGTGTCTTCAACTTGGGAAGCATGTTCCGAATTTTCAAGGGAAAATGGGGCCGCTTCTCCAAATTCAAAGGTGTCAACAACAAGTCCGCCGTCCGTTGCTGTGTGGATTTTTGCTGCTCTTAGAGTGATATCCATTGGAAGTTCAGCCATGATTTCAGCAAGAACTCCTGGGTAGTCAAGCGGTCGCATGCAAGTCCATTCGGAGCCGTCTTCGGAACGCAATGTAAGTTCTATTGGGCGTCCAGATGCCCTAGCAGCAATAATCGCTCGCAAGTGAGCAAGTTGAGTTTCCTCATCGGTATCTTGGAAATACATGAGTGGCATCTGTTCTAGAAACCATGGAACAATGTCCTGTGCAGTTATCCGCAAACTGTTTGTTACTTTGTCGATGACAGCATCAGGGTTTTCCGGCTTACTTCCAACGGGCTGTTGTGATTGGGTCGTCATATTTGGTATTAGACCTGTTACAGCGACTCAATACAAGAGTCAAACATACAAATTAACTCTCCAGAAGAATTAATTGAATTAGACCAATAGGAAAATAAATTAATTCGGCTCATGAGCCGAATTAATTGATGCAGTGGTTTGGGAGTGTAGAATAGGGAAATCGTGAAGGCAGCAGTTGCAATTGGAAACTTTGATGCGGTGCACCGTGGCCATATTGCTTTGGTTCAAAGAGCAAGAGAATTGGTAGGGGCATCAGGAAAAGTTGAAATATGGAGTTTTGACCCTCCACCCGTAAGTATTCTAGATCCAACTATCAGATTGGACCCCTTGACTACTTTTGATAATAGGACATCATTACTAATTGATGCAGGAGCAGACCAAGTCAGGCGAATCGTTCCTACTAAAGAGTTCCTAGAACAATCACCAGAAGCGTTTATTGAAGAAGTTGTTGCAAATTCATCGCCAAACGTGATTGTTGAGGGCGAGGGATTCGAGTTTGGAAAGAACCGCGAAGGAAACGCATTACTTCTACAGGCGCTAGGCAATAAGTATGATTTCACTTTCGAAGAAGTTCCTCCTTTTATGGTTACACTCAGAGATAATACAACTGTGAGGGCAAGTAGTTCCTTGGTTCGTTCACTACTTCATGATGGTAAAGTTGAAGATGCTTCAATAGTACTTGGTCGAGAATTTGAACTCACTGGCATAGTTGAAAAAGGGGATCAGAGAGGAAGATTAATCGGAGTTCCTACAGCGAACCTATCAGAAGTTGCCACAATGCTTCCAAAGGATGGTATTTACGCTGGAAGTTCAAATGTTGATGGCGAACAATTTGTAGCAGCAATTAGTATTGGAACGAAACCAACATTCGGTGAAAATAACAGAGTGGCAGAGGTACATCTCATTGGATTTGATGGTGACTTGAACCACTACGGCTGGCAATTGAGTGTTACCATCTCACATTGGATGCGCGAGCAAGATGCATTTGATTCAGCCGATGCATTGCGAATGCAAATAGAAGCCGATCTTAAGGCAATAACTAAATTGACAGAAAGCATGCAATGACAACACAGCAAGAAGTGTATGAATCAACAACAAGTTTCTCTGGATTAGCGAAGCGAATCCAAAGTGCTCAAAGAATAGTAGTGACAACCCACCGAAAACCAGACGGTGATGCGATTGGCTCAGTCGTTGGACTTTGTAGAGGTCTTCAAAGTATTGGGAAAGATGTAACAAATATCTTTATAGGCCCGATCGAACATGGGTTACAACTAGCATCAGGCAACATGGAATTAAATCTCCTTGAAGAAGTCGGCCTTCCAAAAGAAGAACCAGATTTGATAATCGTTGCAGACACTGGCGCATGGACACAACTTGAAGCACTTGAGAAATGGTTACGTGATCGAAAAGATTTAGTAGTTGGTTTAGACCATCATGCAAATGGGGATGATGTTGCGAGAGATAGAATTGTTGATATCTCAGCAGCGGCTTGCACCCAAGTTGTTATGGAGCTTTTTGAAGAGATGGGGATTTCACTTGGTTCAGGAAGTAATTCCGTTGCTGAAGCACTTTTTATTGGCTTAGGAACCGATACTGGATGGTTTAGGTTTTCCAATGCGGATGCCCGTTGCTTTGCCGATGCTTCAAGATTGCTTGAGCACAATATTGACAGGTATCAACTATATAGAACACTAGAAGAAACTGCACGCCCTGCGAGAATGGAATTGTTGCAACGTATGCTTTCTTCCATCGAGTACGTTGATTCGGTCGCAATTATGTGTTTGCGATCAACCGATTTTCAAGAAACAAATGGCTCCTCTTTGGATCTTGTTGGTTTAGTAAATACTCCGATGGTTATTGAAAATATACAAGCGTCTGTCCTGTTAACAGACACTGACCCAACTGTTACAAAAATGAGTTTTCGTTCTAAGCCAAGCATGCCAGAAGATCCAAATACACTTATTGATGTGAACAAACTTGCTAACAAATTTGACGGTGGAGGACATGTTCATGCTGCTGGAGCAAGAGTTTTTTCCCCTTTAGAGGATGTAAAAGCACAGCTCATTGAATTACTGCAGAAAATGTGAGTCCATTGCTCAATTGCTCGCATACAATTCATGAAGAGTGAACTATGGACACAATTCTTCAAATTGCAGATAAAGCAAGATTAAGATTACAACTTGATTCGACATTGCGTCAAAGTATGCAATGGTTACTTTATTTATCAACAGTTATTTTGTTACTCGCGATTGTGGATAGAGTTGGTGTTGTCCCCATTATTCCATGGAAAGTTGTTTGGATTATTTCGGCTTTTGCTACCGCAACAATTTTTGTTACGCAATGGTATGCAAGAAGAGTTTCTTCTTTGCAGGCAGCATCGGAACTTGACGAACGGTTGCATTTACATGACCGCGTTTCATCTGCTTTATCAAGTGGAGCAGCGTGCAACCCATTTTCAGATGCAGTCCTCGCTGATGCACTCGATATTATTGAGAAGGAAAAAGTTAAAGAAAATTTACCTAAGAATTTCCCAATCGAGTTTCCTAAGTTGTTTTGGTGGGTATTTGTGACTGCTCTTGCAAGTTTCTGCGTGCTTTGGTCTCCCCAGTGGGGATTTTTCAACGGGGATGATGAAGAAATCTTGCCTGCAAGTGTTGTTGCTTCACGTGAGAACGTTGAATCATCAGTTGAGTCAGTGCTTGAACAGTTGAAGTCCGATGAACAACTAAGCCAAGAGCTAGAGAAAGAACTTGACGAACTTGCTTTTGCAACAGAAAACAATCTTGCAAATCCAACAAAAATGCGCCGTGATGCTCTTAAGAAAATGACAGATTTGCAGAAACGATTAGACGAACTGTTACAGGATGAAAACTCTCTTGCATTTGAAGAAATGCTAAAACGTATGCAGGGTCTCAAACTTCCAAAAACGGGTAGCACACTTCCGCTTGTTGCTGCTATGAAAAACGGCGACATGAACAAAGCCAAAAAGGAGTTTGACAAACTGCAGGGTCAAATGGATTCAGAGGACCTGTCTGACGAGGAGAGGGAGGAGTTGCAAAAACAACTTGAAGAACTATCAGAACAATTTGAAGAACTTGCAAAAGCAAATGACTCACTTGCGTCTGCTCTTTCAGCCGCGGGTCTAAATGGCGCACTTGCCAAGAATTCTGAAGCAGCGAAGAAGGCAATACAAAACGCTAAAAATTTGACTGAAGAACAAAAGAAAAAACTTCTTGAATTACTAAAAACCCAACAAAAAGCGAGTAACCAATGTAAGAAGATTGGCGAAGGTTGCAAAAGTTGTGCAAATGGCAAAGGCGGTTCTAGCGCTGCGAACGAACTAGAAAAGATGAAAGCGCTTAAAGAATTTCAAACAAAAGCACAAATGGCAAAAAACGCTTGCAAAAACGCGACCTCATGTATGGGTTCTACTGGAGGCGAGAAAAATGGTAATGGCGGGTTAAATCCAACCGAAGAAACAAAAACAACTATGGTTGCAGAGCGTACACCAGTGAGTACCCTTGAGGGAACTATTATTGCCAAGCAACTTTTTGAGGGTGGATTACTTACTTCTGGTGAATCGACTTCTGCTGTAAAGCAAACGGTACTAACACAGAAACGAGAAGCAGAGCAAGCAATCGCAGAAGAAGAAGTGCCTCGCAAATATCATGATTTACTAAGACACTACTTTGGAGAACTTGAAGAGTTAACGGAGCCATCTGAACATGATGACACCAAAAATAGCGAGTAGTATTGCCGTTTTATTTCTGGTTGTTGGTTGCTCCACTGATGAAGAAAATATCAAGGAACTTACTGTATATGTTTCTGCTGACGAGCAACTTGCTAGAGATGTCTTTAGTGCGTTTACTCAAAAAACCGGAATTGAAGTAGCTTGGGTAGGAGATACTGAGGCATCTAAGACGACAGCACTCGTACAAAGATTGCTAAGGGAAAAGGAGATGCCCATAGCCGATGTCTTTTGGTCATCTGAAATTTTGGGAACTATAAAACTAGCTCAAGAGGGTGCACTTCAACCATGTTTAAGTGATAAAACACAAGCTTGGCCAAAAGAATACCGTGACGAGTCCCTTCGGTGGTTTGCATTTTCTCCAAGAGCTCGCGTCATTGCATATGATCCAAATAAGATTCAGAGAGATGAATTGCCAAAAACTTGGTGGGAGTATGGCGATGCAGCAATGGCGGATCCTAGGTTTGGTACTACGAGGACACACGTTTCTGTCATGTCTCTATTTCCAGAGAAGTTCTCAGAGTTTCTTGCATCATCAAAAGGGACTTATTTTTTAGGTGGTAACGCAGCCACTCTTCAACAAGTTATCGATGGAACAAAATTGTTTGCTATGACAGATACAGATGATGTGCATTCTGCAATCGAAAGGGGAGAGTCAGTTGCAGTGCATTATCCAATGCATTCAGAAACCGAAGGTACATTGCTCATACCAAATACAGTGGCAATAATATCGGGGAGTGAGCATGAGGACTTAGCTACTGAATTCGTAAATTATTTACTAAGTGATGAGATAGCAGAATTTCTTGCGAAATCAACTTCGCACAACATCCCTCTTCAAAGAACCGTTGCAGATAAATTTCCAGAACTACAAGTGCCTTACCCTTTACAAGTGGATTACTATAAAGCGGCTGCTATACAAGAAGAAGCAGTTTCTAGGATGATGAGGGCTAAAGGCGATGAAGATTAGTTCTTTTTCCGTTGCTGCCATAGGTTTAGGGATCCTTTTGATTTGCATCATTTTTCCTGCATCAACTTGGTTTTTTTATTCTCAACAAGAAGTTAATTCTCTTGAAGAAATTTCCATAAATTCACTACCAATTATTTTTAGAACATTTGGATGGTCATTTGGTATTGCGATTGTTTCAACCATTATTGGATGGCCCATCGGGATAAGAATATCCACCCTGCAAACTAAATCTCAAAGAGCCGTTGTTGCAATGCTCGTTCTTACATTGTTAGTTCCTGCCTACGCAATTTTTTATGTGTGGTGGCAGATGTGGCCATCTGGGACTGCACTTCATGCTTATTTAGTCGAGAAAGGTTCTTTGGGGACAGCAAAGAATATTTGTCTTGCTTTAGCTCTTGTAGGATGGTCATGGCCAATTCCCTGTTTGGTATCAGCAATGATCTCTAGATCTGATAATTCTCTAACTTTGTTACGTCAACTTGATGGAGGAACACTGTTAAAAAGATGTAGCACTCGATTGAGATATGATTTGTCAGTCATAATCGCAACCGTGTTGTTAGTAATGACATTCGTTGCTTCCAACACTACATCTTTCGATTTGGCACAGGTGTCTACTATCGGAAATGAACTAAGAGGGATAATCGCTTCAGGTGGTTCTGTTTTTGATGTTCCCGTTTTAAGTTTTGTAAGTTTTATGATTGCAACGATAACGGCTATTTTGATTGTCAGATTTGTACCTAGAAAGAACCGAATAGATAATGTCAATGCGAAATCGCCACTACCAGTTGTTGGGGCGTGGGTTTTATTGTCAGGGCTTCCACTTTTAGTTGCGATGTGTGTAACTGGCGGTGCTGTCTTCAAACTTTTGGATTTGTACGCGGGGGACATCGGTTTGAGCTTTGCAATTGCTTTTGGAGTCGCTGTTTTATTAGTTGTTGTTTTAATTGTGTCCGCAGCAATGCATCTATCACACTTTGCAAAAATAAGAATGCTTGCGGGCTACATAGATTTTCTTTGGCTTCTTGCAGCGTTTTTACCTGCGAGTTTAGTTGCTAATTCTATAGGCGTGTTTTGGCAGACCGCGGGTTTAGAATATGTGTATAGAACACCTCTCATTTTAGTCCTTGCTCATGCAACTAAGATTGCGTTTGTTGCATCCCTAGGTGGAAGATGGGTTGGATCTTGCAAAAACCTGAAGACACTGATTGATATTGATGGAGTCAGTTCTTTGCCAACAATACTATTAGCAGCAAGACACAGATTGATTATCTCTAGTATTGTTGTTGTTGCGGTTTCGTTTACCCTTTCATTAGGTGAGGTTGCTCTTACTAGCCAACTTTCACCCCCATCAACTAATCAACCAATTGCGGTCGCTCTTCTAAATGCTATGCATTATCAACGCCCACAGATTGTTACATCTGCATTATTCACATTAATTTTGCTTGCATCCATCGGTAGCATAGCGATTGTATTTGCAAATAAAAGGATTCTTGCTCTCTGCATGTTTACTCTTTTAGTTTCGTGTAACTCAAGTGAGCATGCACCTATTGCATCGGCAAAAGTGATCGGTGGTGTTGGTATCTCGGACGGTCGTTTTACAATACCAAGAGCAATCGCAACAAATGATGATTGTATTGTTGTAATTGACAAGTCGGGCAGGTTGCAAAAATTTAACAGTAAGGGAGAATTTGTTTCATCTTGGGAATTAGAGTTGTCGGGAACGGGATTTCCAACGGGAGTTACTTTAGATGATGAAAGTAATATCTGGATTGCTGACACTCACCAACACCGTGTTTTAGTACTCGACGAAGAGGGAAACGAATTAGTTACATTTGGAGAATATGGAACTGGAGATGGTCAGTTTTTGTACCCAACTGATATTGCTTTTGGCTCTGATGGTGTTGTTTTTGTTTCAGAGTATGGTGGAAACGATCGTATTTCTGTCTTTACTAAAGATGGAGTGTTTCAATATTCGTTTGGTTATTTTGGCTCAGACATTGACGGATTTCAAAGACCTCAATCAATGGCATTCTCACCTACTAGAGGAAATTTATTCATTGCAGATGCAGGAAACCACCGTATCGTTGAAAGAACACCAAAAGGGGAAGTTGTTCAGGTTATAGGTGGGGCTGGAAGAGAACAAGGAGAACTTCTTTACCCTTACGGGATATCGTTTGACTCACAAACCACATTTTTGGTTTGTGAGTTTGGCAACAATAGATTGCAGAGGTTTTCAATTGATGGGGATGCACTGGAAATGTTTGGAGGAGCAGGTGACACGATTGGTACGTTCAAAACACCATGGGCAGTGGAAGTTGGGTCAAAAGGAATCGTTGTTGCAGATACAGGGAACAACCGTCTTCAACAGTTGCCCGATATGATGGTCTATTGATGTTGCTACCGATTCAATTTGATCGACCTGGATGGCTCCTTTTGCTATTGCTGATAATCCCAGTTGTTTCACTTGCTTGGGGTGGTCTTACAAGAACTGGCTCAAAAAATCGAACCATCGCCTCAACAGTTACCCGTTGTTTCATCGTGGTATTGCTTGCCGTTGCAGTTGCGAGACCTGTCTGGGAAAAAACTGGTAAGGGGGTTTCAGTTATAACTGTTCTTGACAGAAGCCAATCGGTTCCAAAGTCGTTGCAAGAAGAAACAGTTAGTACTCTGCAAGAGTGGACATCTCCCGAAAAGCGAGGTGACAATAATAAACTCGCAGTGATTAGTGTTGGGCGGGATGCAGTTATTGGTTCTATGCCAAGCACGCTTTCGATATTTGAACCTGCTGCAAATGATCCTGTTGTTAATGCAACGAACTTAGAAAAAGGTGTGCAATTAGCGCTTGCACTTTTGCCCAAAGACACTGCTTCAAGAATATTGGTTATTTCTGATGGAAATGAGACGGATGGTCTTGTTTTATCAGTTGCGAATTTAGCCAAAGCAAATGGCGTCCCGATAGATGTCTTGCCATTGCACTACGAACATGATAGAGAGGTGATGGTTGAGAAAGTTGTAGCACCATCTCAAACAAGAATTGGTCAATCAATTCCGATACGAGTAATTCTTCGAAGTGTTGCGCCTGCTACTGGCACTTTACATCTTATTCAAAATGGAAATGAAATTGATTTAACACAAGATGAAGCGGGCAATGGATTACCACTTTCACTGAAAAGTGGTGTAAATGCTGTTGTGTTTGATATTCCAATTCAGACCGGTGGTGCACATCAATTTGAAACTATGTGGGTTCCGAGCCACGAGTCAGATGGTGCTGACACAATGTCAATGAACAATACTGGTCTTGCTGTTTCTTTTGTAGCACAAAGCGGAAAAGTTCTCCTTGTTACAAACAACGAAGTAGCATCTTCTCACTTAGAGTCAGTACTAACTTCATCTGGATTACAGATTGAAACTGTGACTCCTGAAAATATCCCTAGGAGTAGTATTGGTTTCTCGGGACTCGATGCAGTTATTCTTGCAGACATTCCTCGTTGGGAAATTGATGATTTACAAGAACAGAACCTTTATTCGTTTGTGCATGATGTAGGTGGTGGTTTGATAATGACTGGAGGTCCATCGTCGTTTGGCGCTGGTGGTTGGATTGGTTCAAAACTAGAATTGGCAATGCCTTTAAATTGCGAGCCACCACAGTCAAGGCAACTTCCGCGTGGTGCCCTCGCTCTAATTATGCATTCTTGCGAGATGCCCCAAGGTAACTACTGGGGGCAAAAAATGGCCAATGCAGCGATTGATTCCTTAAGCGAACTCGACTACGTTGGGATTATTGAGTACGATTGGAATGGTGGCGATTTCACTTTAAATAATTCAGGTTGGACTCTCCCACTTTCGCTTGCGGGTGACAAAGTGGCTGCGCACGATGCAGTGAACAGTTTAGTTTTTGGAGATATGCAAGATTTTGAATCGCCTATGCAACTTGCATTTAATGGTTTAATTGAACTAGATGCGGCGCAGAGACATGTAATTATTATTACTGATGGAGATCCTGCTGGTCCTTCTCAAGAATTGTTAGAGGCCTACCGATCTTACGAGATTACGGTGTCTACTGTTATGGTTGGTGGGCACGGCTCATCAGTCGACCGAAGGAAGATGGAAGG
>CAZLCM010000007.1:0-17459 GCA_964558055.1 uncultured Isosphaeraceae bacterium
AGAGTTTCTTCGCAATAGCAAAGAGCACTAACTCTTGTAATCGCAGTACTTAATATCATGGAAGAATCAACCCAACAAGCGCAACAGGTCGAAGAGCAATTGGCGAATAACACACCAATGCAACGAACTATCGCAAGACCAATTACGGTAAGCGGGAAGGGCTTGCTAACAGGCAAGGATGCGGATCTTTTGATTGAACCGGCTCAAGCAGGCGAAGGGATTGTATTTGAACGAACTGATATCGAGCCAAAAGTACAAATACCAGCTTTGGTCTCTAACACTACTAACCGAGCGAGAAGGAGCACCCTTAAAAGTGGTGATGTCACAATAGAAACGGTTGAGCACCTTATGTCTGCACTTTCGGGTTTTGGAATCGATAACGCTACAATTCACATCGACGGCCCAGAAGTTCCTTGTGGTGATGGCTCTTCAAAGTTATTCGCAGAGAACCTACAGAGCGCAGGAACTGTGGCTCAGGATCTTCCAAGAAAGTTCATAAACATATCCGAGCCAATTTGTTTACAGGATGGCGACGCAATGATTGCAGCATTTCCATCTAACCAGAAAGGCCTTCACATTGTGTATGACCTTGACTATGGCGATGCAACTTCAAGAATTGCTAGGCAAACACAGGGCTGGGACAGTGAAAGTGGTTCTTACAGCACAGATATTGCTCCAGCACGAACATTTAGTTTAGAGGAAGAAGCACAGGCGCTTCAGTCACAAGGTATGTGTACCCATCTGACCCCCTCAGATATTTTAGTGATTGGTGAGAATGGCCCAATTGACAACGATTACCGCTTCGATAACGAGCCAGTTCGGCACAAAATATTAGATATAGTTGGCGATTTATATTTGGCTGGTGGTTTTATTCAAGGGAGAATAGTTGCTAGTCGCTCAGGACACTCACTTAATAGACGCCTTTGTAAAGCGATTCTTGAACAACACAAGGCGCAAACGAGAAATCAAATGGTTTCAAGTGGTGTCAAAATGGACGTGCGAGATATCCAGAGGATTATGCCGCATAGGTATCCGATGCTTCTTGTAGACCGAGTTGTAGAGATGAGCGATGATGAAAAAGCCATTGGTGTTAAAAATGTCACAATAAATGAACCGTTTTTCCAAGGGCACTACCCTGGCACACCCATTATGCCCGGAGTCCTAATTGTGGAAGCAATGGCACAATTGGGCGGTCTTCTGATGAGTCGAAAACTTGAACACACAGGTAAACTCGCCGTGTTACTGAGTTTGGATAAAGTTAAACTTCGACACCCAGTGACGCCCGGCGACCAGTTGGTATTAGAAGCAGTGGCAATTCGGGCGGGCGTAAGAACTGCTGCGCTGCAATGTAAAGCATTTGTTGGCTCCTCTCTTGCAGCAGAAGCCCAAATTAGGTTTATGATGGTGGACGCGGAGCAAAACTAATTATGCCAAACATTCATCCAACAGCCGTCATAGATTCATCAGCAAATATTGCAGAGGATGCTGTGATTGGACCTTACTGTGTAATTGGACGAAATGTTTCAATTGGGTCAGGGACAAATCTCATTAACCATGTCACTATTCAAAGCGATACCGTGATTGGTGAATTAAACAATGTCTTTCCATTTTGCGTTCTTGGTGGCGATCCGCAAGATAAAAAATTTAATGGTGAACAAACAACACTTGAAATTGGCGACCGAAATGAGATAAGGGAACATGTAACCATCCACCGTGGGACAGAAAATGGTGGCGGGAAAACTCTAATTGGTAATGACAACTTACTTATGGTTGCCTCGCACGTCGCACATGATTGTGTTCTTGGAGACAACCTTATTATCGCTAACCAAGTTATGCTCGCAGGTCACATTACGGTTGAGGATTGTGCCACTATAGGTGGGGGTGCAGGAATCAATCAATTCTCTAGGATAGGGAGATGTTCATATGTTGGTGGGCTTGCACGAATAACAAGGGATGTTCCACCATATATGATTGTTGAAGGAACTCCAGCAGAAGTACGAGCAGTTAACGTTGTTGCAATGACCCGGCACGGATACCCAGCAGCACAGATTGATGCAGTAAAAGAAGCACATCGAAGGTTGTTTAGAGATAACGGTGGTGCACTAACGGAAAAAATGGCTATTCTTTTGGACGAACTTGGAGAACACAGCCCAGTTCAAATTTTGTGTGAAGCGCTGGCTCTTTCTGCTTCCGGAAAACACGGGCGTTCAAACGAGAAGGTTAAAAAGAACTGATTAGTTATTCATCCTCTTCACCGAAGAGATATTGTTCAAACTCATCATCATCTTCATCATCAGATAATTCTTCGTCTTCTCCGTCGTTATCGAATCGCTCATCCTCGTCATCATCTTCTAAGTCAGGGTCAATTTCGACTTCGATAATTGTATCTTCGTCCCCGTCTTCACTATCTTCATCCTCTTCCCATTCATCCATGCCAGTTTGTTGATTTTGAAGAAAAACCGTTCCGGTGGTTGCATTTGTCATTGCAAAATTTCCGGACTCAAAAGGAAATCCAAGTGTTGGTTCGATGATTGTTTGGCTGATTGTTCTCATAGAATAATCTGGTTTTTGCGTATTGATATCGGAAAAAACAAATCTGTCAAGATATAAGCCCGATAATCTCGCCTGTTTTTTTGTTTTTATGTAAAAAATGAAACCACGGCTACATTATTGTAGTTATCGGTTCGATATGAGGAAGAGGCGAACAAGCCGCAATTTTCTGGGTATTAAATGATAACTAGAATGAACCAAGTAAACTGTCAACCAATTCCATGCGCCGCATCAGAAGCACAACGATCTGAGCGTGTTACTTGGTTACTTGGAGGCGTTATCTTTCTCAGTTTGGCAGATTTGTTGCTTACAATCTCATACTTGACTTCAGTGGGAATGAGCGAAGGTAACCCAATTGCACTCTGGTTACTCCAAACCACGAACTCAGTATGGCCCCTTGCTTTATACAAGGGGATGACAGTTGCAGTTTGTGTGACACTTCTTTACCGCACAAGGCACAAAAGGCAGAGCGAACTTGCATCTTGGTGTGCAATGCTTATTTTGGTCACGCTTTCGGTTTGGTGGAACCAATACTCAAGGTATCAATCATTCTTGCCGGTAGCAGAAGACCATATTGTGATGATTGGCGATTCGTTTGAGCAGCCATATCTTTACAGGAACAAAGAAACAAAAGTTCAATAAATCAATTTGATTTCACGCGTTTTAAGTGGAGTTTGGTACAGTAGTACCAATGGTTCGATTTGCATTATTTCTACTTTTTTTAGTTGGGTTTGCTGGGTGCAGTGTGCGCCAGCCAATTGCAACATATAAAGAGGCACAAGTAACACAATCAACTCCAGAAGCAATTGCATTAGAGGTTGAATTTGAAATAGTAAACACCAATACGATTCCGTTACAGTTGTTGATGTACAACTATAGAGTTACATCCAACGGGGAAGAGGTGTTTGTTGGTTTTGAATCTGCTGAAAAAACAATTCCTAGTTCTTCGTCAATAACAGACTCTCTCCCTGTGGTAATCCCACGAAAACATATTCTCGGCAAGGACTCTTGTTCTTGGCAACTTTCGGGAACTCTAAGTTATATTCCCCCTAAGGCAATATCGGAGACATTGTTGGATACTGGCTTGTGGGAACCAAAAACATCAGTACGCGGCCATGGCTTAGTTCAAGTACCTGACATAACTGATTAATTGGAACAATCAACCGAATAATTGGAATGAATGGTTTAACTCATCTTCTTGGATATGTGGTCTTGGATTAAGACACCGACAGTTCCGATGGTGGAGTTATGGATATTGAGTCAATTCTTGCATCTGCGATGGAGCACGGCGCTTCTGACATACATCTTGTATCCGGAGAGCCACCAATCATTCGAGTTGACACTGGTTTAATTACTCTCGATCAACCAACGATAGATCCTGAAGAGATGAAAAAACATCTTGGGGAGATGCTCAACGAGAAACAATTAGAAACTTTACAAGAGAGGCAAGACGTTGATTTATCTTGGGCAACTCAAGCGTGCCGCTATAGAGTAAATGTACACATGCAAAGAGGAATGTATGCAATTGCAATGCGCACGGTTAAAACAAAGATACCTCCTTTAGATTCACTAAATCTCCCGCCCGCAATCGCGCCACTTGCAGAATTGCCACGCGGCTTAGTGCTTGTTACTGGTGACACTGGTTCAGGAAAATCTACGACATTAGCATCACTTCTTGAACGAATAAACACCTCAAAACATAGGCATATAATTACTCTTGAAGATCCCGTGGAATACACTTTTGATTCAAAGGGATGTTTAGTTGAACAAAGAGAATTAGGTAGGGATATGCCGAGTTTTGCTTCAGGTCTTAAGCACGCATTGCGGCAAGACCCAGATATTATTCTTGTTGGAGAGATGCGTGATCTTGAAACAACTTCTCTTGCAATTTCTGCTGCAGAAACTGGACACCTTGTACTTTCGACACTTCATACTGTGAATGCATCACAGACAGTAGAGAGAATTGTTGACATGTATCCAGCAAATCAGCAGTCACAAGTACGCTCTATGCTTGCCAATACTCTCAAAGCAGTTATATCTCAGACCTTGCTGCCCAAAATTGGCGGAGGAATGGTGCCAGCGGTTGAGATATTGTTATGTGATCCCGCGGTTCGCAACATTATTAGAGAAGCACGAACATTTGAGATAGCAAACGTAATTGAAACAAACAGCCGCAAAGGAATGGTTTCAAGAGATGCTTCCATCGCAACGTTAGTTTTTAATGGTCTCGTAGAAAAAGATCTCGCAATAGCAAACTCAACTGACCCACAAAGATTACAGATGACTCTAGCAGCATAAGGAACAACAAATGCCAACTTACCGCTATGAATTACAACAAGAAAGCGGAGATCTGTTGGTCGGACAGTTAGCAGCACAATCTGCTTCTGGCGCTGCTCTTGCATTAAAGGATAGGGGCGGAAGGGTAGTTAGATTAGTTCCATTAAACACAGATGAGGTTAGCGTGTTACGCAAACTTTGGCTCGTACTTAATGCGGGAAACGGACCATCTAAAAGAGATGTTCTTGATTTCACAACACAACTTGCAGTAATGGTTCGTGCAGGGATAAGTTTAAGAGTTGCAATTGGTGGGATACGAGACAATGTAGACAACGAAAAATTCAAACATATTCTTAATTCTATAATTGAAGACCTTGAAGCCGGTTGTACGTTTTCAGATGCTATTTCAAAATATCCAAAATTGTTTTCACAGTTATACGTGAATATGGTTAGAGCAAGTGAGTTATCAGGATCATTTGGGCACATGCTCGACCGAATAGCAAAGATAATAACGAGGCAAATAGAAACAAAAAAACTTATTGTAGGAGCAAGCATTTATCCAGCAGTGATTGGTAGTTTGGCAACAGTTGTTACCATTTTCTTGTTGACATTTGTGTTACCTCGGTTTGCAGGTGTCTTTGCTGGTAAGGAAGAAATATTACCTTGGCCAACGGTTTTTCTTATGGCACTTAGTGCTTGGATGGTTGTGTATTGGTGGACAGTTCCTATAGGAATGGCGATGGTTGGGGTGATTATTGCACTTGCAAGTAGGACAGAGCGAGGAGGACAGATAGTAGATGTTCTTAAACTGAAATTTCCTGTTGTTCGCAAAATGTTGCGTGCTCTCTACATAACAAGGTCGTTGCAAACACTTGGCGAACTTGTAAACGCAGGTGTTCCCATGGTTAGCGCTCTTGAGGTCACGGGAAACATCGCAGGTAATCGCCAGTATCACAGGTTGTGGAACGGTGTTTGCGATGGGGTTAAAGATGGTAAACGAATCAATGTAATACTTGAGAGAACTAACCTTCTTCCAAAACCAGTTGTTCAAATGATTGCAGCAGGAGAGGAGTCCGGAAAGTTAGGTGATGTATTAGAAGAAATTTCTGAGTACTACGACAGAGTTTTGAGAGATGCAGTTAAAACATTTACTAGTTTGCTAGAACCAGCGATGATTGTTTTTATGGGAGGGATTGTTGGATTTATAGCAATGGCAATCATTCTTCCAATTTTCAAAATGAGCGCGGTGGTGTCAGGATGATGCATCGAAGAGTTCCAACTCGCCGAGGTTTTTGGATTGTTGAATCGGCGGCTGCAATTGCGGTTATAGGAATTGGAGTAGTTGCAATTGTCGGTTCACAGCAAGCGTGGCACATTCAATCAGTGGCTTCCGAAGAACTAGCAACGGGTATGAGATTGGCTACTGAGATTAGAGAATTATCATTACTTCTCCCAGCCAACGACCCGATTACTGGCAACTCAACTTGGGGAGTTGAGATTGGGGAAATTATTCCTGTAGACATAGATGATCTTGACGATTTAGACAATGCAATTTTTTCAGATATTGATGGAAGCGGGCCAATCGATGCAACGGGATCAGTAATTGTCGGAATGGACGATTGGGAACAACAAGTTACCGTTAACAGCGTTAACCCCTTTGACATTACCCAAAACGTCGCAGATGGATCAACGGAAACAGTGCGAATTGAAGTTACAGTTTTGCACCAAGGGGAAGAAATTACGAGGTTGCCATGGATTGCACCAAGATGAAAAAAGATTTACATCGAACTGACCACGCGGGCTGGGCAACCGTGCCCGCACTCATCATGTTAACAGTTATAGCATCTATTACTGCAGGAATTGCAAGCGTCTCGTGGACGAATGTTCGAAGCGCAGAAGCAATGATTGGTATTGCAAAAGCTCAATCTGCGGCAGAATCGGGACTGTCTTTTGGCAGTATTCGTCTTCTTGATGAAGTTAACAGGTTCGTAATTGATAGAGGAGTAGTTGACAGCGATCTTGCAGATAAATTGTGGCGTGGCATCTGGACTGGTGCTGATGGAATAATTTCTGTTTCTCCGCCTAACGGTTATACAGTTAGTTCACCAACCGGAAGTGGAATCGTGCACTGTTTACATGATGTCTTTGATCAAGTCGACACGCACTGGATTGAAGTTTTACCAACCGACACCTTATTGCCAGTTTTGACCAATAGCGATTACCTTCTAGAAGTAAAACCAATATCGATTGAGAGTTCTGAGGAAAGTTACTTTCGTTTGAAATATGAACTAATTCAAAACACAACAAGGGTTTTAATAACAAGCACGGGTGAGTTCGACGGGATCTCTAGAACGATCTCAATGGAATTTGATTTAGATAAACGAATCGACTATGCACTTGTAGCAATGTCTCGTGTTATGTTAGGAAGAAATGTTATTGTTGAGGGTCCGATTGGAACTCGATATGGAACGGAAATCGATGAGTTGAATTCAGGGTTTGGTGTTCCGCTTGTAATGAAAAATGATTTTTATGGCATTGATGCTGTATTGCTTGATTCGGATATAGATGCATTTAATAATCTGGTGCTGGCCAATGACGTCGATGGGGACAACCGGCTTCGCCCAAATCACGCGACAGAGGGTGCTGGAATTGGCGGCTCTATTATTGATTACGATGGTGATCAATATGTTACTGAGATGGATTTGTTCTTATCAAGGTTTGATGCAAATGGTGACATAGATGTTGTGTACGATTCTTTGCTAGCCGCAGCAGCAGGATATACAGGTTTAACACAAGAGTTTTCAGAAGACATGCAGTTAGCACAATTGATTGACTGTTCAAGAAGCGATCGAAACAATGATGGTGTAGTCGATAACAAAGACCAAGAACTCGGATACAACGATGGCATTATTGATGAGCGTGATAGATATGCAAAGGTTGATGGTTCGGTAGGGTTCGCAGTTGGCGTTTCTGATTGGGAATCTGCGAGCGGTGGGTCGTGGCAAGAAGACGTTCAAGGAGCAATTAATCCAGAAACGAATACGAATGCATCGAAATTTCAGTTGCCCGAAGATCAACTCGCTGAGTTGACAACAGACTTGTTTTCTGGTGCACAGTCGTGGTTTGAAACCGAATCTATGACTGGTATTATTTTTGGAGATACAACAAGTGGTCAAGTTTCATCGAATTTGCTCGCAGGCGGAACATATACTCCGTCATCCCAAAACAATTGGGAAGGTGTCCCCTACCAAGCAGATGGTGCATATGATTGGTACCAACGTGATTTGTATAAGGACATGTCGTTTAACAATGTTCGGATTCCTGTTGGAACAAACGCTGTCTTTGAAAACTGTATGTTTGTTGGGGTTACATGGGTTGAGACAACTGAAAGTGTAGATGATCCAAACTGGAATTTTGCAGGGGCCATGCAGCCCGACGGTAGCGGGGGATATGAAGAACAATTTGGTGGATTGACCGCTGACTCTGGTGGTGTTACTTATAGTGATACTCGTAGTGTTTCAAACAACGTTCGGTTTCATGACTGCACATTTTTGGGTTCAATTGCAGGCGATGTACCATCAGAGTTTACACACTGGAGAAACAAAGTACAGGTTACTGGTGAATCTCGATTTTTCTTGGATCCAAATGACCCAGACCTAATCGCACAATCAGATGTGGTGATGTTACAGGCAATTCTAAATTCAATAGACCCCTCTGATAGGGAGGAGATGTCTAGAAGTTCTGTCTTGATGCCGGGTTGGTCTGTTGAAATAGGGTCGTTCCAGAATGACGAAACGGTTGGAGTGAAACTGACGGGCACAATAGTTAGTGGTCTTCTTGATTTGCGCGGCTCTGTGGATGTACATGGTGCGATTCTTTCGACTTATAGACCAGCCAAAGGGGAGGGTGCACTGTTCTATGGTGGAGAAACAGATGCGTTTAATACAACGCTTGGTTATTTTGGCCCAGAAGATGGAGATGGCGAGGGTGTTGATGATGCAGAAAAACCATTTTCTGGATACGGACGAGTTTCACTCCGAGCAAATCCAGACGCACCAATGCCAGATGGTGTGCCATGGCCAATTACTATTGTTCCAGATGGCACGAGTTATCAGGAGGGCTCTTGATGCGTCGAGGTTTCACCGTCATCGAAATGTTAATTGGAATGGCAATCGCCGCTTCTCTTTTAGCAGGTCTGTTTGCATCGATACATTCTTCTGTGGACGCATACGAGCGCTCTGCTGCAGACGGTGTAAATCGTCTTACCTCAAGACTTCTTGTTGAGCGAATTGCATTACTTGTTAGAACAGGTTCTTCGTTTGGTCCTTTGCCACTAAATGCTATGACTAACGAAGTAGAAAGTGATACTCTTGAGATAACAACTCAAAGCGGGCAGTTAGTCACAATTACATGGAACAGCGTAGATGAGACACTGGTAATGGATGTCGATGGAAATAGTTCGACGGTTCTTGGTGGTGTTACACAATTGTCTGGTGGTTCAACGTTAACACCGTTTTTGCTGCAATATGAAAATGGAATTACATTGCAACGGGTAACAATCAATCTTGCTGTGGTTCCCGACCCTGAACACGCGACAAATATGGATGGAGGCGGAGAAACGCTTCGCTTAACAGCATCGGTTATGCCGCGTGCGCAGTTGTACTAGAAAACAATCCCGCGGGTCGTTTTTTTTGCCTTCAGAAACAATCCCGCGGGAAAGTTTATTTGCCGCGGGAAAGTTCATTTGAGCGACAATTATAGTTTTACACGATTCGCGAGTTTATAGGCAGTGAGCGAGTCCTTCGCCTCAGCAATTACTCTTGCGATTGGCTCGGTGTTGCTTGCTCTTAAGTGAAGCCAACCCTCATCAAAATCAATTCGAAGACCATCACTATCATTAAATTTGTCACAAGAATATTCTTTCTTGAGGCGAATGATTTCCTTTTCGATTGCCGGAATTCCGCCTAAGTCAGCGAGGTCAATTGTTTTTTTAATCATCTCATATTTAGGGGCGCTGTCAACGATAGTTGAAAGCCGTTCGTCTCTTGTTCTCAACAAATCAAGAACAAGAGCCATTCCTGACAAACTATCTCGAACCCAACATACACTTGGTAGTATCACCCCGCCATTTCCTTCACCTCCGATGATAGAACCGTGTTCCTTCATGACGTTAGCAACGTTTGCTTCGCCGACGGCACTTCGGTATGAAGTGCAATTGTGCTGCGATGCAACGTCATCAATCATTCTGCTAGTTGATAAGTTTGAAGCACATGAACTGTTTGGGTTCTGCCCAAGAACCTGCATGGCAGCAAGAACAAGTGTGTATTCTTCTCCGAAGTATCTTCCCGTTTCATCTACAATTGCGAGGCGATCGGCGTCTGGATCTTGTGCGAAACCTACATCTGCATCGAATTTGTCCACCGCTTCACACAAGCCAATAAGATTTTCTTCTTTTGGTTCTGGTGGGTGAGCGAAATTGCCATGAGGTTCTCCGTTGAGATGTAAAACATCACACCCCAATAATTCCAACAATTTGTATCCTGCTTCACAACCCGCACCATTAACTGAATCAAGTACAACACGAAAACCCCTCTTACGAATTGGTAATGGATTCACTATTCCAAGTACTTTTGCTATGTGAGTGTCGTGCCCCTGAATATTTCGTGTAAGTGATCCGCCATCAGACCTAGGAAGTGAAGTTTGATCATGAAAGCGTTGTATGATTTCTTCCGCCTCTTGCTTAGATGGAGCAAGCCCGTCACCATCTAAACACTTGATTCCATTCCACGGAGTTGGGTTGTGAGAAGCAGTAATTATTATTCCACCATCCGCTTTGATAGCATTAATCATGACTCCGGCTGTTGGAGTTGCAACGATACCAAGGTCAGTTACGTTGCACCCACAAGAAACAAATGCGTCAGAGGCGGCCTTTTGAAGTTCCTGTCCGCTTGGTCTGCTGTCTCTTGCAACACAGAGAGAAGGGATTCGGCCAAGTTTATCGTGTAGGAAAGATGCGAACGCGTTTGCGTAAGCGCTGGCAACTTCACACGTCATTGTTTCACCTACAATGCCGCGGGCTCCAGAAACAGAAAGCATAAGTGGGGAGTTTGTCATAATCGGTATGTTGCAGTGCAGTTGGGTGCTTCGGTTAGAGTTATTGACAATAGGTGAGCGGGTGATTTTACCTTATTTGCAAGTTCGGTTGCGATGTACCTAGCGACGTGTTCTGTTGTGGGATTTTTATCTTCAAGAACGGGGTTGCAATTAAGGTTGGTATTTCGTAGGTTGTCAACAACTTGTTCAAGATAGTTTTGTAGGGCAAGAAAATCAACAACTAGCCCATCCTCATCAAGAGTTTCACCTGAAACAGTTGCAACAACTTTCCAATCATGTGAATGCGAATCTTCTTTAACGCCAGAGATTGTCACCGAGTGCTCAGCAACGAATGAGGTTGATACGGACACCTCAAACATCAGTAGCTTTCCACTCTTCTTTGATTTCCCAAGAAAACGGTTCTTGCTTGCAATCAATATCAACAGCAAAGAATCCACCGCGATGTTGCTTTACAAGTGGCCATATGATATTTCTGTCGGTGTTTGGAATATTTTTTGTTTCTACTTCTTCAACACCCACCCATTCAAGCGTTCCCTCGTCGATTTCCAAAGTTGTTATCTCGGATGTACAAACCGGTCTTGTAACTTCGTATAGAAAGATGAGCCAGTGAGTGTCACCTGAATAAGCCGTTTCAGCAAGCATTCCGGATAATCGGATATCCCTAGGTTCTACAACAACTCCTGACTCTTCGTGGATTTCTCTTATTGCACATGCGTGTGGACTTTCACCAATTGATGCCTCTAATTTCCCCCCAATTGGGGAGTATTTTCCTTTGTTTGGTTCTTTATTACGGTGGAGTAATAAGAGTCGATTTTCAGAATCATACAAATAGCAAAGCACAGCGATTTTGTAAGGTAAATTTTCTATTGAATATTCGTCAGTCAAATTAATGCCCTTTGTATTTCTGATTTCATCTTCTCAACAGACATCCTTATCCCACTAAAAATGCTTTGGCTTACAATGGAATGCCCGATATGTAACTCCGAAACATTATTGATTGAAGCGATAGGGTAAACGTTGTGGTGAGTTAAACCGTGCCCAGCATTGCACTGCATACCAACACTTAAAACGTGAGATACTGCTTCTTTAACAAGTT
Organism: uncultured Isosphaeraceae bacterium; assembly: GCA_964558055.1. GTDB lineage: Bacteria > Planctomycetota > Phycisphaerae > Phycisphaerales > SM1A02. The sequence continues at coordinate 12,038 of CAZLCM010000007.1, forward strand.
CAAGTTCCTTGAGTACGTTCGGATGATCAAGCGAAAAATCATTTTTTATTACCGACTCCGAATAGGGGCCGGTATGAATTTCGCAAACGGTAAAACCGCATTTTTTTGCAGCGTCAATTTGCTCAAGGTCGGCATCTATAAATGCACTAACTGGCATACCACTACTAGCAACTGCCTCAACGAATTCTTTTAACCGAGTCATTTCATCAAGAACATTCAGTCCTCCTTCGGTAGTGATTTCGTTTCTTCCTTCAGGGACAATCATAACCATATCCGGCTTTGTCTCTAATGCGAGAGAAAGCATTTCATCTGTGGCAGCAAGCTCTAAATTAAGAGGGACCTTAACTGATTGCTTGAGGCGGTACAAATCTTCGTCTTGCATATGCCTTCGATCCTCTCTTATATGCAAGGTAATTCCATCAGCGCCGCCCAACACCGCCTCATCTGCAGCAAGAATTGGATCCGGTTCTACCGTCATTCTTGCTTGCCGAAGTGTGGCAACGTGGTCAATATTGACACAAAGTTTGGTCATGATTTACCTCTAAAACTCGAACCATACATAAGGGTGGCGAGTATACTCCCACAGAGCCGATATGCGGACGTAAGAAAGCCCATTTGATGTCAGAGTTTGAAAAAAAATTAGCGCAATTATCAGCGGACTTGAATACACAAGGTGCTCGTATTTCAGACCAACTATTAAGAGCGGTAGAGGCCTCATTTGGAGGTGACGTAGAAGCAGCGAAGACGGTAGTTGAAAGCGACGAGATTATTGATCGCGTTGATGTTGAAATCGAGCGGGCTTGCATCGAACTGTTACGTCAAGGAGCCACAGAAGAACACAGTATTAGAAGCGTATTGACAATTGTCAAGGTGAATAATGAACTTGAGCGCATTGCCGATTGCGCAGTAATCGTTGCACAGTCGGCTATGAAACACGCTGACCTTATAGCATCAGCACCGCCAACGTTTCGGGTTATGGCCAATAGTGTTGTTGGAATGGCAAGAGATACAAACACTTCTCTCTCAACGACAGACACAGAAATGGCTGTCCGTGTTCTTTCTTTTGACGATACAGTTAATCGGTTCAGAAAAGAAATAGTCCTCGACGTACAACATCGAACTAGTAAAGGCGAATTAGAACCACTCGTTGCATTTGAGTTGCTCGCTGTAACAAGAGCGATGGAACGGATTGCTGACCACTGTACAAATATTTGTGAGCAAGTTATTTATCTTGAAACAGGGAAGATTGTTAGGCACTTGCCAGAAGGCTGGACTGCACCGGAAACACCTACGTTTTGATCACAATTCCAATTAAGTTACAACAAAAACTCGCTGACTCAAAACAGGAACATGTTCTGAACTTTTGGGAAGAACTCAACGATTCTGATAGAGGTTTTCTAGTATCTCAACTTGAGTCAATTGACTTTGATATGTTTGCAACTATGCAACAGAAAACAGAAAACAAACAAGTTAAAAACATTACTCCTTGTGAGACGGTTTTGCTGGATGATAAATATCACAATGATGGAGTTGCATCAATTAAAAAAGGTGAGATTGGAGTATTGACTGTTGCTGGGGGTCAAGGCACTCGCCTTGGGTGGAGTGGTCCAAAGGGAACATTTCCAGCAACTCCAGTTAGCGGCAAGTCGCTTTTTCAAGTTATAGCGGAACAAATTGTTTTTGCTTCAAAAAAATACAAAACTACTATTCCTTGGTACATAATGACGAGTATTGAGAACGATGCGATTACACGTTCCTTTTTGCTTGACAACAATTGTTTTGGGTTAGATCGAACAGACATTTTTTTGTTTACTCAAGGTGAAGTTCCAGCAGTTGATGAAAATGGAAACATGTTGCTTTCTTCCAAAAACAAAATCGCTTTGAACCCAGACGGACATGGTGGAGTTATTACTGCACTTCAACAGAGCGGCGGGTTAGACGAAATGTTGAAACGAGGTATTAAACATCTTTCTTATGTTCAGATTGACAATCCACTTGCAAAAGTCATCGACCCAAATTTTATTGGGTTACACATTAGTGAACTATCTTCTGCAGAGGCATCAAGCAAGTGTGTAAGGAAGACGAATCCAAACGAGCGCGTAGGCATTTTTTGTAATGTTGATGGAAACATTGAAGTTGTTGAATACAGTGACCTGCCTTCAGAAAAGAATAATGAAACTGATAGTGAGGGTCAATTGATTTATAGCAGCGGTTCAATTGCATTGCACCTCTTTTCTGTAGAGTTTTTGCAAAGAGTTGCTGGTGACTTACCATGGCACATGGCCCACAAATCAGTTCCTTGCATAGATTTGAAATCTGGAAATTGCGATGAAGTTGATGCTCCAAATGCATTTAAGTTTGAGAAATTTGTTTTTGACGTACTTCCACTTGCAAAAAAATCAATCGTCGTTGAAACAAAACGTGAGGAGGAGTTTGCCCCAATTAAAAATGCTTCCGGTGAGGATTCTCCTAGTACAAGCCATGCCATGCAACAAGAACGGTCGAGACGGTGGCTTATGATTAGTGGTATTAGTGTATCGAAACAGGCAGTAGTTGAACTTAGCCCACTAACGGCAAGTTGCCCAGAGGATTTAGATATAAGTACCCTGCCAGAGTCAATTGAGTCGGACGAAACGTTGGCACTTTAAATGGAAGCGTGGATTAACGATCTAATGGGGATGGTTGATCCGACTTGGGGACCTTTGGTGGTGTTCGGTCTACTTCTATTGTCAGGAATAGGAATTCCCTTAGGAGAAGACATCATCATTATTCCAGCGGGAATGCTGGTGCATCAAGGGGCTCTTCCATTGTGGGAGACAGTTCTTGCGGCTTACTTTGGTGTTGTATGTGGTGACATAATGTGGTTTGCTGTTTGTTCTAAGTTGGGAACTCGACTTGTACATAAAAAATGGTTTAAACGGATAGTACATCCAAAGCGTATGTTGCAAGTTAAATATCAATTTGATGTACGCGGTGCTTGGGTGATTGTACTTGCGCGTTTTATTCCAGCAAGCCGAACTACAACTATCACTGTTGCCGGAATGATGCACATGAACTTTTGGAAATTTGCAGTTGTCACATTGACATGTTGCCTTATAACCGCCCCCATGCAACTTTTTGCTGGCTGGTGGATTGCAGATAGTTTGCAAGCCAAATCAACCGTTGAATTAGTAATTCGGCTGACTGGACTAGTGATGGTGGTCATTGCTGCTGTTTGGTGCTATAGGTTGTGGTCTAAACATAGAACTTCTGGCAAGAAGGTGCCAAGAGCGAATGCGTCTTGGTTGCGATATTTCCCAACAAACAAAAAGTAAGAGAGTTTTCATGCACGGTGCTCTATAATAAACACCTATGAGAACAGTAATAACAGGACAAATCGGAATGGACAAGAAGCCCTACCTCCAAGAAGTAGAGCGACTTGGTGGTGAACGTGGCGGCAAAATAGAGGTTTTTAATGTTGGGAACATGATGTATGCTGAAGGACCCGACATTCGTGAAGGCCGGATTTTAGATTTGCCTTTGAGTCGTTTGCACTCTCTTCGACGTGCAGCAATTAAAGACATCGTTTCCTCAACCACTCCGTTTGAAGAACATCCAAACGTGGTGATGAATACACATGCAACATTCAGATGGAGACATGGTCTGTTTCCAGCTTTTGACTTTGATCAAATGGATGACTTTAATCCAAACCTGTTTATATGCCTTGTTGACAACATCGAAGTTGTACACGACCGTTTGCACGATGAACACGACATTGACGCAACATTGAAAGATTGCATGGTATGGCGTGAGGAAGAAATTCTTGCCACCGAATTAATGGCTCAAGCGTGCGGTTGCAGAAACTCGTTTTATGTGTTGAGCCGTGGGCGACACCAAGACACAACCGAAACATGCTACAGGTTGATTGCTCGGAACAACTTGAAGAAGGTTTATCCAAGTTTTCCAATGAGCCATGTTGTCGATATGCCGGAGATTCTTGAAGAAATAGAGCAATTTAGAGCTTCATTGGCTGAGCACTTCATTTCATTTGATCCAGCAGATGTTGATGAAAAATTATTACTTGACCGAGGTATTGAAGCGGCCAAAGAGGGTAAAGATTGGATTGAAGTGGAAGCCCATGCGTTCGGAGGCAAAAAGGGTGGGGATCCAATGCGCGTATCGGTACGTGAAATTCTTGATATCGCTGGCGACATCGATGGCCAAATTTACATGCGCGATTTCCGATTAATTGACCAATCTGACATGATTGTTTCGTTAGTACCTGAATTGCCAGGAGGTGTTCCTGGGTTATCAAGTGGGGTTGAACGCGAATTACAACATGCGTGGGAACATACTAAGGAAGTGTACGTGGTTTGGAAACCATCGAAACCACCATCACCGTTCATTACAGAAACTGCAACGAAAATATTTTCTTCAGTTGATGAAGCGCTATCTTATTTTTCTGAACAGGGTTTCTTTGAAATGGCGAGTTTGTTTGGTAATTGATTTTCAAAACTAACCCATTCAAGTGATAAACCTTGGGCGGGCATAGTTTTTCCCGCGCATCTTCTATCACAAGAAGAGATGATTTTAGGAATAGAGTCAGGGCTTGTGTACCCACGTCCAACTTCAAGAAGCGTACCGGCAATAATTCTAACCATGTTCCACAAAAACCCCGCTCCTGCAACGTTGATGGAAATTCTCCAGTCACCATCATCTTGAACTTCGCACTGGTCAACACGCCTTACTGTCGATTTGCGTCCGTGATTGAGTTTTGTGAAACCAGCAAAATCATGTTCCCCAAGGAAGTGAATTGCTGCTTCTTGCATTTTTTGCACATCAAGTTTGTAAGCGGTAAACGCAGTAAATTTCCTGTCAAACAATGGTTTATGAAGTGGATTAGAGCAACCATGAGCAAGTTTATATTTGTACCCCTTGCTAGTGCAATGATTAATTGGGTTAAACCAATTTTCTGCAATATCGACTTCTCGAACTTGAATGTCATCTGGAAGCCATGAGTTAAAACCTAAAACAAGTTTATCTGGTTTAATGACGTTGTTTGAATCAAACGCTACTACTTGCCCATTTGCGTGGACTCCTGTATCAGTTCTTGAAGCTCCAATTAAGGTTACTGGCTCTCTCATCACTTTAACTACGGCTTTTTCCAGAACATCCTGAACCGTTCTCAAATATCGACGCTCTGGGTGGCTCTGTTTCTGCCATCCGTGGAAATCCGTCCCGTCATAAGCAACAATCATCCGATACCGCATCCCCCCATTTTACTGGGGTCAGACTGCTCTTTGGGGTCAGACTCCCCTTTGGGGTCAGACTCCTCTTTGGGGTCAGACTGCTTTGGGGCCAGACTCCTTTTTTGGGGTCAGACTGCTTTTTGGGGTCAGACTCCTTTTTGGGGTCAGACTGCTTTGGGGTCAGACTCCTTTTT
>CAZLCM010000008.1:0-16568 GCA_964558055.1 uncultured Isosphaeraceae bacterium
CCAAACAAGTAAAGGATTATGTTCCAGCAATTTGGCAACAAGGATATTGGAACTTGGATCTCGGAAATTTTAATATTGCGTCAGAGAAATTTAATGAAGCAATTTCTAAAGACAGGAATTGTGTTGCCGCAATAATCGGTCTTGCAAGAGTTTACCTTGCAACAAACACACCAGACAAAGCAATTTTGTTGTTGGAGGATGTGATATCAAGGGGCGGCAGTCATCCCTACCTTACATTTCTTCTAGGTACTGCTCACCGAAGAGCTGGAAATCATAGTACTGCTTCAAAGTTACTTGCTACTCCTGTAAATGGTCCTCCTAGATGGGACGATCCGTATACACAAGAGATGATGACTTTTACAAGGGGTTATGCAGCCGATTTAGCAAGAGCGATGGCGTCAATTGATAGTGGAAAACTAACAGAAGCCGTAAAGCAACTAGAAACTTTGTTGAAACACTACCCCGAAGACAATACGGTTCTAAATAATTTAGGAACTGTATACCTTAAATTGGGTAAATTAAATGAAGCAAGGCGCATCTTGACCAAAGGAATTAGTGCTTCTCCTTCCTACGCTCCTTTACAATTGACAATGGCTTACGTTTCACAAGCACAAGGCAAACTTGATTTAGCAATTGCGTATGCCAAAAAAGCCATCGCCCTACAACCAGCAATGTCGCCGGCTCACTCACTTGCTGGGCAACTTTCTTTTCAGATGGGAAATTTTAGGGAAGCAAGTTCTTATTTTGCAAAGGCAATACAACTTGGCAATAGCGACATTGCAATTCGCGAAATGCATGGAATGGTTCTATTGAACCTCGGCAAACCTATAGATGCTCTAAATCAGTTTAACTTAGTACTGCAAATTTCAGACAACCGTCCGATTTCCCTCAGCGGAAAATCTATTGCAACAGCACTTCTTGGTAATCCAGATGAAGCACTTCGAATTCTTGCTGCTGCTAAAACCAAATTTCCAAATGATCCGAATATTGAAAGAGCATGGAACTCTGTTTTAAGAATCAAGGCGAGTAAATAATGTTAAGTGTTTTAATAGCGACTCTTTGTTTTACACAAGAACAATCATTTTGGTTTGAAGACCAAGCAAAAGAACGTGGCGTCAATTTAACTTGGATAAGTGGAGAGACAGGGACCTTTAACATGCCAGAAATAATTGGCGGAGGGGCTGCTTTCATAGATTATGACAATGACGGCGATTTAGATATCTATTTTGTACAAGGTGGTCATTTTGATTCTAAAGTTCCTGAGTACAACGTACTACTACGAAATGACGGTGGCAACTTTACTGATGTAACAGACCAGAGCAACACCGGAGATGATGGATACGGCATGGGAGTCGCTGTAGGCGATTACAACAATGACACATTCCCTGACTTGTACATCACAAATGTAGGCAAGAACACCCTGCTTAAAAATAATGGCAATGGTACATTTGAAGATGTTACTGATGAAGCGAACGTCGGGGATAACGGCTGGGGTGCAAGCGCTGCGTTTGCGGATTTTGACGCCGACGGTGACTTAGATATTTACGCCATTAATTATCTTGTCTGGGAACATGGCCTTGATTTACAGTGTTTTAATGCAAAGGGCTCATTGGACTACTGTTCTCCCACGAATTACATGGCTCCTGCGAAAGATTTGCTTTATAAGAATAATGGAGACGGAACTTTCACTGAGATGTCTGATGCAGCGGGAATAGGCACAAGAACAGGAACCGGTCTAGGAGTTCTTTGCAACGACTACACTGGAGATGGGCGAATTGACGTTTACGTTGCAAACGATGGCATGGCTGATCAACTTTGGCAAAATAACGGAAACTGGTCCTTCACTGACGTTGCAGCAATGCGCGGCTGTGCACTAGATGACGAAGGACGTGCTAAAGCTGGTATGGGAGTAACCACTGATGATTTTGATAACGACGGTGACTTGGACATACTCGTGTGTAATTTATACGGTGAAAGCGATTCCCTATACCAAAACGAAGGTGATTACTTTATTGATGTTACAGCACAAAAGGGAATAAGAACCGCTACGCGCCATGCAACTAGATTTGGTCTTGGGTGGGTTGACTTTGATAATGATGGCACCTTAGATTTATACGAGGCAAATGGAGGAGTCCAACAAATAGGCACTCCAACGACTGAAGATCCCTTTGCAGAAACAAATTATCTATTGCGCGGCTCATCTTCAAAGTGGGAACGCATCGAAGGAGTACGAAATCCTAAAACACACACTAGCCGTGCGGCAATTTTTGGTGATTTAGATAATGATGGTGGGGTTGACATCCTTGTTGTCAACCGTGACGCCCCCGCTTATCTCCTTATGAATATTCACGAAGATAAAGCGAACTCAGCAACCTTCCGAATTCTTGATTCAAACGGAAGAGATGCTTTGGGTGCAATAGTTACTGCAAAAGTGGGAGATGTTACTGTTTCACATCCAGTGCAAAGTGCCTGGAGTTACATGGCCGCGAATGATTCTCGTGTTCACTTCGGGCTTGGTGATGCCAAAAAAATAACTGACCTCAAGGTAACTTGGGTTGATGGAACATCGACTTCATTCGGTTCTTTTGAACAAGGATTCCACGTCCTCAAACAATAAACGACCCTCGGGATTGTTTACAATCACCAAGAAAAAAAACGACCCGCGGGATTGTATTTATTGCGGATATTTTTATCCCATTCTAGTAATTGATTACAATACCTTTAAAGGAAAATACTATGACTTTTGAATTACCAAAACTAAATTACGAATTTGATTCACTTGAGCCACACATTGACGCAAGAACAATGGAAATCCATTACACCAAACATCACGCTGGGTACATTGCGAATCTGAACGCTGCTGTCGATGGAACTAAGTGGGCAGATTCAACCACTGCTGAACTAATCAAAAATCTAGATGACCTGCCAGAGGAGATTCGTACTACAGTTCGTAACAATGCAGGCGGCCACTGGAACCATTCCATTTTTTGGTCGATTATGGGTCCTGGTGATGGCTCAGGCCCGTCAGGAGAACTAGCAGATAAAATTGACTCAACTTTTGGCTCTCTTAATCAAATGAAGGACACATTTGCAAAAGCAGCAACTACAAGATTCGGCTCTGGATGGGCTTGGCTTACTGTAAACGGGACAGGAGATCTTTGCATTTGCTCAACTGCAAATCAAGACAATCCACTCATGTCTGACCTTGGAATGTGTGGTTGTGCTCCAATTCTTGCGTTGGATGTTTGGGAACATGCCTACTATTTAAACTATCAAAACCGTCGACCTGACTATGTTAATGCTTGGTGGAACGTAGTTAACTGGTCTGCAGTAAATTCTTTATGGACTAATGCACGATCTGCTAGTGGTAGTTGCGGATGTTCTTGTACATGTAGTTCCTAGAAAGATGCTGTATTAGGTAAAACTCGATTGTGGCGCGATTCTCAATCTCCTAACGGATTAACGTCCGATTTTCGATTGAAAAAAAATCACTTTCCGTAGATATTACATACCCACAACATCTTGTGGCTTGTCGCTGGAACCTCCCACTATCTCTCGTGACTCCTCAATTTAGAGACCAATATCCTAGTTCTATCGCTAGTTATCAACTGTAGTTAGTGGTGATTCGTTTCCGAAGTGCATCTAAGAACACTGAAACAGGAAGGAAACTCACCACATGCTATCTAAGAACCAAGTAATCGATGCCATTTGTCGCTTAAATCCCACAGCACCAATTCACTGGCTTGCCAGTTTCGATTTGGCTTCTCTTAGAAGATACTACGAACACCTTCTACTAACGCTTGAGCCACGTGGCTCTCGTGGTTGGGTTAGACCTAACGATAGCGCTGCCATCGTAACAAGGCGACCTGCAGCATAATATTTTTTGTTTTAAAAGCGACCTGTCCCCCCCTTCGTCAGATACTGGATTGACTCCCCCATTGCCAGCATCTCACTGAGCGTGGGACAGGTCGTTTTCATTTGCGCATTTGAGTCGCGGAACCACGATTTGAACAAATCTAGGTTTAGTTAAATTTCAAGAATCAAACCCTCGTTTAACTAGTGCTAACTCAAGTAAAGTTCTAACTCGAGTTATAAGTTCTAATTTATTAACTGGTTTGGTGATAAAGTCGTTGGTTCCGCATTCGACTGCACGTTCATAATCACTGACTTCATTTAGAGCAGTAACCATGATAACTACCGTGTCACGCGTTGATGGCTGGGATTTAATCTTCTCACAGACTTCAAATCCGCTCATTCTAGGCATCATGACATCAAGAATAAGTAAATCTGGGCAAAACCGTTCTATCTTTTCAATGGCTTCAATGCCATCTGAGGCGGTCAGAATTTTACATGGAAGTTCTTCAAGATAGGCCTGCATCAGTTCTACATTTTGGGCATTATCATCCACTAGCATTATTGACGCCGTTGAAAGATCTACCACTGGGTTTGCTTGTGCTGTTGAGTCGTTCACGTTGTGTATGCTATCATGTGCAATTCTCACGTGTTCTAGAAGAGAGATTTCTTATGGCAAAATACGCTCCACCATCAATTTGGACAGATGAATTTAATGCCCCTACAGTTGAGGGACTTCGGAAACTGCTCTTAAACGATTGCAAAAAAGCATTCGACAAAGCAAAATCCAAAATTAACTCCCTTGGTGAGTGCAAAGAAGCAGTCCGCTGGTACGGTGACTGTTGGTTTTGGACTGTTACCTATAGCGTACCTGATTCAGAAAATCCATTAGCAGTGATCGTCCCATTTGAAGAGGATATGCAGATTGCTTCTCCTTTAACTCACGAATTTATAGACCAGTTATCTACTAAAAGGTTGAAAAGATTTGTAAGAGATGGAATTGAACTAGCAATGCCACCACATGAAACTCAGTGGGCAGTGTGGTCCGCTGCTACGCCTGCTGCTGTTGAAGACATCATGCCTGTTCTTAAAAGTTTGTACAAGTTTACGACGTCAGAATAAGTTCTTTTAGTCAGCAACCCATTTGCCGTCTACGTAATTAGTTTTTGTAGGGTCGATTTCAAATAAAGATGCAAGATCATCACTTTGGCTAAAAGTAACTGGTCTCCCTTGAGTATCTATATAATCCGAGGACCAAACCGTAGGACCACCCAAGATAGCAAGCTCTACTTTTATTGTTTTTACAACTTCAACTGGAGAAGTTAGCGGTTCTCGCATTATTGGCTTCTCTAAGGTTCTGTCGTATATTTTTGGGAACAAATGACGCCACTTGTGCAACTGCTCCAATTCGTTCAAGTTAAGATTTTCACCACCATTGCGTATTTTTTCAATTGTCTTACATAACTCTAATGGAGTGAATTGCTGAGTCCCTGTTGCAGTCGGTCTACTTAACACAACCTCAGGCACAAGTAAGTCATTTTCACTTTTACTCATCGAATGAAGCAAATCTAAGTATGCGTCGTTTTGTTTTACGCCGGCCAAGCCTAATATTGAACTTTGTCTAAGCGAAGGATCGAGAACTGCTGCTAGAACGTATAAGTGTCTTACATTCTGCAGTTCCTTTCTTGACAAATTTGAATTGCCAATATCTTCAGCAGCACGAATGTAAGACATGGGCTCACTCTTTACAAGAGAAAACTCCATAGGATTCGGCGAAATTATCGTTAGGAACAAGATAACAAAATGAATCTTCATCGAATTGCTCCTTCGTTTCCTAACTCCACTTCTAACTTAGAGAGATATATGTCCCAGTAGTTAGCAATCTTATATTCTATTGAAGAAACCTGTTCGTAAATGGTGTCATCCTCTTCTACGCTATCTTGAAGGGTTTGAATAAACTCGTCTTCTCCATACAGAGACAATTTGTAATCGTTTTGTAAATGATATAAATACTTCACTTGGCTAAGTAGATAATTCTGAAGAAGCCCAGTTGGATTAAAAACAAAAATGGGATTACCATCCTCGTCTTGAAAGTCTTGGCTGCGATTATCAACGTGCAATCCTATTGCATCAACTGCACTGATTTCTGGTGTCGAAATAAACACAGAAGGATTCAGTATCAGGTATTCATCAAGTAATGAACCTGCCAATTCAGAAGAAACAAAATCGAAATCTTTAACTTCTGGTTGACTAGTAGACAGGGCATGTTGAAGCAGTGCACGGCGTGCTTCACTTTGCCATCGACTACTATTTATTTCTGGAAGAACTATCTCTGTTAGGTTTGCTACGATTTTGATTACTTCTCGTCTTGAGATGTAGTTATCAGCGTAAGAGAGTAGTGAAACTGCTACATTTTTGCTGTCACCGAACTGGGTAATGATTAAGTCGGTCGCCTTGTTGCGAATCTCCGAAGAACGCTTTGTTAACGCCGCTTTAACTAGAGTAATGGCGTCTTCTTCACTAAGGTCATTTACTCCACTTTCACTAAGAATAGAAAGTGCCTCAAATGGCGAGTCCTTAAATTCATCACTCCAACTTCCCGATTTTCCTTGTAAATAAACTTGCTTTGCACGGATAGGCAAATCTAACTTTAATTTGTCTATTTTATTTAAAACTCTTTCAACTTCGTCTGTTCTACCAGCTGCGATATAGACTGCTGCTTCATTTAATAATCTCATTTTAACTAAGTAACTATGAAGCCCATTTTCTTTACTCAGTGAAGAAAACAACGACTGCCAATGTCTTACCTGTTCTGATTCGACAAATTCTGGCATTATTGCATTGGGTGACTCGTTTTCTGCCACTTCTTCGATTTTCCAACTTGCTGACACTAACTTCGCTTGTTCATTTCTCATCGATGTGTCAGCGCTAGGATCGACAATAAACTCGGAACTAAACCATGGCGTGTTTCCTGAGAGATACAACATATTGCCAAAAACAAACATATCAATTGGTGTAATTTCTTTATCCCTATAAAATGAAAGAATACGCTCTCTAAATTGATTGGTGGCAATTTGGTCTGCCTCAAGAACTAACCTACCTAAAACTTTCCTTGAATTGCTTTCACGCAGAAAATCAATATCTGTAGTCAGTAAGAGCTCTAACGCCTGTAAGTACCTATCATTCTTTAAGGTATTATTTTTTATTGACGAAACTGCGATTAGCCAAATTTCCCACGATTCCATTAATCTATTGTCAAACTCTGTATCCTCGATTAACTCAGCCAATATGATATCTAAGCACTCAATCCTTGCATCAAGCGAATTGCATGTTTTAATTGTCTGCATTTGCAAAGAGTTTGCTTGAGACCGTGTACTTGGGGAAAGGATGGAACTGCATTTAACATCTGCTAACATCCCTGACTTCCAAGTTTTTACAAGAACATCAAATGGTTCACTAGATCTAAGTTCGGGTAGTTTTAGTTGTTCCAACAATTGTTTTAAGTAAGTAGGACGATTTTCTGACCGTCTCAACACGTTTATTACTTGGTCACTTATCAACTGCTTCAATTCGTTTGAAACATAAGGCCATCCAAAAGAAATTGTTTGGATTGCATACTCCCATTGAGACATCCATTCTTGATTTGCGGTATTACCTTTGAGAAATGTCTTATTCATCTCAACTGCTAGATTGGATAGTTGCTTTGGAAGTTCTATTGCCAAATCAGCGTGATTGTGGCAAATTAAATCAAATTCTTCAAAAAGAAATGTTGGAACTTCAGAAAATATCGGTGAAAAGTCATCCTGAAGCTCTTGTATTTTAGATTCCTTTACAATTAGAGGCAGGACATTGTCAACCTTAGTTTCTTCTTCGGACATTAATAACGCCAAAGCAAAAAACATAATAAACAGAACAAGAAGAGCAAAGAAAGAACATAATTTAACGGTGAGCACAGTATTTTTTGCGCTAAAGTCAAGATTTAATCTATCCTTGCCAGACGATATAAACTTATCTAAGGCAGTTTCTTCTGGCTGCATAGTGGCCCACCCCCTAGTTATTTTGTGTTTGGCTCTTTTTTCAAAACAAAGTGGCCCATCGCCTTCTCGTGAAGCTTCTGCCAACCCTTCAAGTATCTTAGTTAGTTGACCAACAGAGACATTGTAATTTGATGCAATCGTAACAAGGCGCGCCCTGCTCTTCTGGTTCCATCCGCCCTCAGCAACAAGAGTTGCAATAACACGCTTATCAAACTCCGTCAACTTAATAAATCTTTGCTCTTTAGGTTTTGTAGACGGAACGGAATCTATCAAATCATTAGCCAAATCCTGTAAATAGGCACGAATTTTTTGAGTGCCCTCTTCACAATTCAAAGGATGAACAGTTAACTTAGTCAACTGCCTTCGAAGACCTGCTTTTATGGATACTTTGTCAATATGACCATGAGAGATATCTAAGAGAGCAAGAGCATCGTCTGTTTCAGGAATATTTAAGAGTTCGCAAGCAGCAATATTAATATCCATTGCCAACTCCTATTTTTTTATCCTTGCCTCTTAATGAGTCATGCAATGATTCAAATTTTCCTGCGTATGGCTCTTTCCCATAATTTGGATATAGCAATTGAAATTGTTTTAGAACTTCTAGGGCTTCATCTCGGTCGGTCTCTGCAAGTATGCCAACTAAGTGTAATCTTGATTGATACCACAAATCACTTCCCTGTTTAACACCTGATGCAAGCATCTTCCAATGCTGCAAGGCCACAAGGGGGTCGCCTGACGATTCTTCTAGCAAGCCATTTAGTTCCAAAATTTGTAGTGTTTTTGGATATGCTCCAAAAAGCAACCTTGCAATTTTAAGCGCATTTAATTTTTGTTCGTCATCTACATTTGAATTATTTGTGTTTAAGTCATAAACTGCCTTAGCAGTCATGTAAGAAATCGTAAACATGGATGCACTGACAATTTCTTCATCCGACTTTCCAAATAGTAGACGAGATCCGATTTTAAAACGTAATTGTGGGTCGACATCATCTCCATACTCTTCCCAATAGTTCCAAAGTACTCGAGCAGCATATTCAGACCAAAGGTTGTGTGGGTACTTGTCTACAAATTCATGAACTCTTTGCTGAGCAGATTCCAAACTCCCATTAGATAAAGCAAGCAATATTTTACGAAATTCAAGTTCCTTGTTGTAAGGTGTCAAATCAATTCCACCCTCAGTTGAAATAACTTCAATTGCTTCAATAGTTTGTTTAGCGGCAACAATTCGATTGATTTTATTATGCAAAGAAATTTCCAAAGTCCTTAAACCTGTGACTATTCCTTCTTCTAATTCGCTTGAAGAACTAGCATTTATTGCTTTCACTCTATTTGCCATGAGTTGAAGAGCAACATTTAAATATTTGTTCCCGATACTAAGAACCTGGTCTTCCTGTGCATCGTTCCACATGTTGTATAAGTGGGCCGCCGCCTGTTCTTGTGATTCTTGATAACTAGGATCTGAATCTGGTATTGAAAGTAAATCACTTACAAGCGCAGCCGTTGTCTCATTGATTGCAGCACTCCTAACTAGCAACTGTGCTCCTCGATTGCTGTTAGGCCACAAATTTCTATACTGCTCTATTAATGTGTCCATTAGTTTTTGAGAATCCGCAGTTGGCGGCTGGATACTGTCTAGCGAAACAATTGCCATCCAAAGTGAATCCTCGTCATTATTCATAACTACTACTGCTTGGAATGCTTTTGCTGCTTTTTCATATTCCGATGCATGAAAAAGACACAGGCCAAGCATGTAATAACAATCATCAAGATATTCTTGGTGCTCAGAAGCATCACTTGCTAAAGTTGCATTTGAAAATAAACGGGCAACTTTCTTATATTCTTTAGTTGCCTGAGAATCATCTTCGGATTTGTCGGGGTCTTCACCGTCCAGCAATTGCCTGTATCTCAAATCTGCTTCAATGTACTTTGAAATAAACCCTTCATCTAACAGGTTATCTAATCCGTACTTTTCAACAAGTTCACTTACCATTGTCAACTGTTCAAGTTCAACTAATTCCCATACTGCCTTTTCAATTACATTTTTAGCACCAGCTTCTTCCGAGTGCTCTAATGCATGCACTGCTGCAAGCCGTGCGTAAAGCAATTTGTCTTTTTGCTCTGCACTATTGAGGAGCTTAGAAACAGATGACCAGTCACGATAATCAATTGCACTAAAATATCTCCATAAAGGAATCTGTTCTCGAACTACTTCATGAGTTTCTTCACTTTGCAATTCAGAAAACCATGGCTCCATAACGCTTCTATCTAATATGATCCCTTGGCATAGAGCAATCCCAAGCAACGCCCTCGCACCGTATTCCTTTGCTTTTATATCAAAAGGAACTTGTTGAAAAGTCGGGTTCTCCGACTGTATCATCATCCCAAAGTAATTTTTTGCTTTATCTGCGTAGGATGAATCATTATTATTGAACCAAGCAATGTAATAATTTGACCAGGCCAATAAAGATGTCGACATTCCAATCACATCATATAGGTCCGTTCTGCTGGGACTATTCCTCGTGCGCTTGATTAATTTTGTTCTAATTTTTTCTAAACTATCTGCTATCTCGCCCAATTGTTCTATTTCTTCTAATGCTTCATCATAGTCCACATACCTAAGTCGATAATTTTCTATGTTTTGTTCTGCAATCAAATACCTTGCTCTGAGCAACTGCACATTTAACTCTGAATTTCCTATTTGAGAGTTCTTATTAAGAAGAGAAACCGCTCTTTGTAGAAATTCTTTATTGTTAAGATACTTTTCAGAAGATAAAAATCTTTTATATAAATCAGCAAGTTGGGTAGCGGCACTAAATTGTTCTTGCTGTGTACCGCTCTCAATTTGTTCTTCAAGATAAGTAATCAACAAATCATCACAACCCATTTCTGCAAGCCAATCTGACACTTCGTCAAACGCTTGTGATGCGCAAGTGAATAACACAAAAGACAATGCACTAATCAGAACTTGGTACATAAGTCACTTTCTCAAATCCCGCATTTCTGGCTTCTTGCAATGCAGCAAGAGCAAATCCTACAGAGACGTTATCGTCGACTCTAAAAATCAAACCCGGTTGCTTTGGCAACTGCTCTAGAAACTTCGCAAGTTTCCCCCTATCAAGAAAGGTGCGGTCACCCATCTGATAAGCTGGTTGATTTTCTATACTTTTCACTACAATGATTTGTGGCTCGAAATTATCTTGCACTACGTTTGTACTCTTTTCAGATTTTAATGCAGGGCTTAATGCATCTTCTGGGGTTGCAATTACTGTTGTAACAATAAAGTAGATAAGTAACAAAAAAGTCACATCTATCATTGATGATAAATTTAGAGTGCAATAATTTACCGAGTTACGTTTTGTTTTGCCTATAAAATTCATTTTGTAACTTCGGTAGCAATATTTGTTGCGTTTAGCCCGTTTTTACGCAAGGTTTCTAGGACCTGATTTAATTTTCTACTAGATGCATTTGCGTCAGCTCTAATGATTATCTCTTCCCAACTAAGTCGATCCTCTTTCATGGTTTCCAATTCTATTTTCAACTGGGAAAGTGTTATTACGCCGGCAGTCTCATCTAAAATAATATCACCGTTTTCACGAATGTTAACAATAAGTTTTATCACTTCCCGACTTGCAAGCCCTTCCCCCTTTTCCTTTGGAAGATTTACTTCTACTCTAGCTTGATGAGCAAATTGAGCCGCGACCATAAAAAAGATAATCAACAAGAAAACTATATCAATCATTGGAGTCATCTCAACGACTGGAATAATCACTCTGTTTCTTGATTGCTTGAAGGGCATTATTAACCGTTCGACTCTTCGAGGTATAGGACTAACCTTTCGATTTCAGAAGAAGCTTCAGCGCTTAGACCTTCTATACGATTCCGAAAGAAACTAAAAAGGGTTACGCATGGGATTGCTAAAATCAAACCAAGCATAGTTGTAATCAACGCTTCGCTAATGTTGCCCGCTAGAGCAGCATTAGAACTGCCGCCTGAGCCACCAATGGTTTCAAAAGCACCAACCATTCCTAAAACCGTCCCAAGCAACCCAAGCAAGGGAGCGACAGTCCCAATTAAACCAAGGGCATCAGTAGACCTAAACAACCTAGAGGTCTGTTCTTCTCCTGCTTCTTCTAAAGCGCTTTTGATTTCAAAGGGTCCAAAAGCAGATCTTTGATAACGAAGCAAGCCAGGAGCTAATATCCTTGTAAGGTATGTATCGTTTAGAGGATCAACACAATAGTTCAGTGCTTCATCTACTCTCCCAGCGGACAACATTTCTTCAAGGGATTCAAGTTGATTGGGCGGAAGTAATGCCGCTCTTTTTAAGTGCAAAATATGCGTAATAACTAAAGCAAGAGCAACTAAACTTAATGCGATGATGATATAGCCAACTGTCCCTCCTTTTGCAATCATTTCAAGAGCGCTATCTTTCTCAGTGTTGTTATCTGCTTGGGCAATTATTACTAATAAATATTCTAGAGTCATAAATAAAAATCCTTAGTTGGAATTCTCAGTTTTAAGTAAAGGGTGATTAGGAAACACTCTTAGCATTTCCTGCATTATTCGCTGGGCTTCGTCTTGGTAACCAGAATCTTCTAGTGCTTTTCTAAGTTTCAACATTGCAGCACCCGAAAGCCAAGGGACCGTTTGTTTCCCGCTTGCCGCAACCTCTGCAAGAAGTAGTTGTGCGTTAACTTTGTCTTCAGGAATACTCGAGTTCAACAATTCGCATGCCCTAAAGTACTTAAGCCATATTTCTTTCCAAGCAGCGCTTGGCTTGTAACTTTCCCTGAGCGATTCTAGATTTTGAGATTTACAAGCTAAAATTTGTGGCAAGAAAGAAGCGTCCTCTAGCCCATCTAACAATAAATGGCTATCTTCTAGGTTGGGCTCAAGTAAAATTGAAGCAATTGCAGAAGTAAGTTTTTGAGAAGTGCCCTTGTAACTTTCAAGGATTTGTTTAACTTGTTCAGTATGACTCCAAATTGGAGGCAAATGCCTACAAAGCAATGTGCTTGAATCTAGAATCGGATTCAAATTTGTATAAGGCGACTCTATACCAGATTCATGAAGGCGAACTGTTTCGAGCCAAGGGTGCAGTGCTTTTGTCAATTCGCCTTTTGCAACGTAGCATCTCATTAAACCTTCAGAAACCAATCTAGCATCTTTTCCATTGCTTCCTATCAACTCATGAAAAAGGGATTCAAATATTGGCTGGGCAAGTTGTAAATCCCCTCGCAAAAAGCGCAACTTGGCTCTCCAGAGAGTATCTCCCTGTTTAAGGAATTTATCTAGTGATGGCCTTGGAGATTCTGTCTCTAAAGATGCGATTTCACTCCATGGTATATGTGAACCAGAATTAGAGTCACCCTCTATTACAACGTGCAGACCGTCAATACCACCACTTAAAATATTGCACTCTACAATTTGATTTGATTCCCTTAATTTTACTTTCTCTGCAAACAACATATTGCATGTGAAGCCAATAACGTAAACAAAAACTATCAATCTTACACTCATGGCTTACCCCCACTAGAGATAAAGTTGTACTTTCCCCCTGTTGCATTTGCTATATCCCTAAGTAATTGTTGAGTAGAATTATTTCCAAAAGCAATTGTGTTAATCACGATAGTTTTCTTATTTGGCATCATAGAAACTAAGTCATCCAACTGAAATCCTAAACTATCCCCATCTGTTAAAAAATAAATAACTTCAGGAAGTGGTTTCAATTTCATTGCCTGTTCAAAAGCAAGAATAGGGTTTGTTCCACCAAGTGGATTGATAGTTTGAAACTCCGTTACCATTCTCCTCACTACTGAGCGCCGGGCTCTATTCCAGCCACGTTGCGACGGGGGCTCTATTACAGCAGAATGGTAAAACAAGATATAAAACTTAGCAAAGTCAGGAAGGGCTTTTATGGATTTTGACAATTCCTGTAACGCAGATCCAATCCGATTTCCTGATCTCATCGAACCAGAAATATCAACTATGTAACAGAATCGGTTACCGGTTGATGCGATACCAAAGAAAGATGCTCCACCGCCACCTGATCCACCTACTCCAACGCTAAGACCTGAGGATCCGCCCCCAGAAAGAGATCTTGCTTGTGATTTTGTGTTTGACTCTAACGTCGGCCTGCTTTCTTTTGACGGCATCAATACAGAAGTGGAAAACTCGATCTCTAAAGATGCTTCACTCTGTATTTCTTCCTGTTGTTGAGTTTCATTTCCCTCTGGCATCTCTTGAAGTTGTTCTTCGTCTAGCACAGCAAAGTCGACCGTAGTAGTAACGATTTTTGAATCACCTTTTCCTAGATTCCCACTTGAAATGTCAAGAATAAAACCAAGAATAATATGAATCAAAACAGAAGCAATGATTCCTAAGAAGAGTAGAGAACGTATTGTTTTCTTCCATCTTTCACGCTCAATTGATGTATATTTTGTCACATCAGTGATGAGATTATCCCGTTGCGTAGAGACACGGAATTCAATTTGATTCTGTTCCTTTTTAGGTTGTGGCATATCGTCCCTGCATATCTGATTCACACTGTGTATTATGATACGCTATGGCTGAATACTCCCCATGGATTAGATTGAAGTAAATGGCAAATATAGGACATTTCCAATGAATAACCCAGAACCATATTACAAACGAGTTATCTTGAAAATTAGCGGAGAAAGCTTTTCAACTACTGGGAAGATGGGTATAGATCCAGATGAATTGAAAACAATTGCTAGACAGATTGCCGATGCTGCAAATCTAAACACTGAAATTGCGGTAGTAGTTGGCGGTGGAAACATGATACGTGGGGCAGAACTGGCCTCGAGAGTTGGGATTGCGCAAGCGACTGCGGACTATATGGGAATGCTCGGAACTGTAATTAACGCACTCGCCCTTAAAGAAGCAGTTGAAGAACAGGGACAACCTGCAAGAGTTATGTCTGCACTGGATATAGAATCAGTCGCTGAACCATTTATTAGAGGAAGAGCGCTTAGGCACTTTGAAAAGGGAAGAGTACTAATCTTAGCAGCGGGCACCGGAAATCCTTTCTTCACAACTGACACTTGTGCATCACTTCGTGCAATTGAACTAGGTGCTGACATCCTGCTAAAAGCTACAAAAGTAGACGGAATCTACGACAGAGATCCTGTGAAGTACAGCAATGCAACTCGTTTTGAATCATTAACATTCTCAGAAGCAATTTCAAAACAACTTAAGGTAATGGATTTAACTGCTCTATCAATGTGTATGGAGCATAATTTGCCCGTAGTAGTGTTCAACTTCAAAGAAGAAGGAAATATTTGCAAAGTAGTTGCCGGCGAAGCCATTGGGACATTAGTTAACAACCCAAAAGATAATGCTGTGACAAACTCTATCTAATTTCAAGAAAGTGTATAAAGATGACTATTAAGGAAGAACTGAAAAAATGCCGTACAAAGATGGACAAAACTGTCGCCTACTTCAGTAAAGAACTACATGGAGTACGAACTGGACGTGCATCTACAGCGCTTATAGATTTTGTTAAAATCGATTATTACGGAAGCCAAACAGATCTAAAAGATATCGCTGCTATTTCTGTTAGTGAAGCGACCCAACTTATTGTGAAGCCGTATGACCCAGCGTCAAAGGGAGACATAATTAAGGGATTAGAAAAGGCAGATCTAGGACTCAACCCACAAAGCGAAGGTGATTTGATTAGAATCAATATTCCAGCACCTTCTGCTGAGCGAAGACAACAACTTGTTGGACAGGTCAAGAAGATGGCTGAAGAAAACAGAATCACAATTCGTAATGAACGAAGAGATGCAATCAAACATGTTGATGCTCTTGTAAAAGACAAAAGCAATGCTGTATCAGAAGACGACGGCAAAGATGCTAAAGATGACATCGAGGGTATGACAAAAAAACATATTTCTTCTATTGATGATATGTGCGAACAGAAATCTAAAGAGATTCAGACAATTTAATATTGTTTCCGGATCCGAGCAGCAGGAATGTCTAACTGTTGACGATATTTAACAACAGTCCTTCTTGCTATCTCTATCCCTTGGGCACGTAATTCTTTAGCAAGTTGCTCATCACTAAGTGGCTTTTTCTTGTCTTCATTATCAACAATTATCTGGAGTCGCGATTTAACTGCTTCCCAACTCATTTCGCCATCTGAAGAACTTCCAGTACCGCCAGAAAAAAATCTCCGAAGAGGGAAAATCCCCCTTGGTGTTTGTACCCATTTATCAGCAACTGCTCTACTCACAGTCGCAACATGTATACCAAGCATGTCAGAAACCTCAACCATTGGAAGCGGTCTTAGAAAAGCATCACCTTGTTCCAAGAAATCACTTTGTCTATGAGCAACAATTTCCACTATTTTCATAAGTGTTTGTTTTCGTTGAGATACTGCTTCAATCAACCACCTAGCCGCGTTTAAGTTACGTTGAATAAAATGTTTTGTTGCTTCGTCAGATTTTTTATCTTTAGACATTGCGTCGTAAGTTGATGAAATTTTTAAAGGCGGAAGCTTACCGTCGCAAATTCCTACTATGTACTTTTGAGCCAAATCATCGTATTCGATGATTGCGTCTGGTATTACAGGCAACACCCGATCGGAGACAATAAGCCGTCCAGGGCTCAGGGTTAACTCATGCATCCTTCCAATCGCCTTCTTTACACGCTCAATAT
>CAZLCM010000009.1:0-16261 GCA_964558055.1 uncultured Isosphaeraceae bacterium
TAGAGTAACGTTCAAGTTCTTCTCGAATTGATTTGTAATTTGAAACAGGATCACTACCATCAACAGGCATCACATCAACCAAATGAAGAAGTGCCCCTGTTCGTTCGATATGTTTCAAAAACCGATGCCCAAGCCCAGCACCATCTGCAGCACCCTTGATTAAGCCCGGAATGTCTGCCACTATAAGACGGCGGTTCATATCCAATTCTGCAATTCCCAAATTTGGTTGCAGAGTAGTAAAAGGATAATCCGCCACTTTTGGTCTCGCTCTTGAAACGGCACTTAGAAAAGTCGACTTTCCTGCGTTTGGCATACCAACTAAACCGATATCTGCGATGAGTTTCAACTCTAGTAGGAGGATAAAATCTTCCATCGGTTCGCCATTGGTCGTCTCCCTTGGGGCTTGGTTCGTCGATGACTTAAAATGTTCATTTCCCCATCCCCCTTTGCCACCCTTTGCAACAATAACTCTTTGCCCATCTTCAGAAATATCCGCAAGCAATTCAGAAGAGCCCTCTACGGTCACCAGAGTACCAAGAGGAACTTTGACTACCTTGTCATCACCATTTGCTCCGTGCATCTGACTTCCCTTGCCTTGCATTCCATGCTCGGCTCGGTAGTGCGGCTTATGAGTCAGTGGTAAAAGAGTATCAATACTTTTATCACCAACAAGAACAACATCCCCACCGTCACCACCATCCCCGCCATCAGGACCACCCTTTGGAATGTATTTTTCCCGTCGGAAACTCATACAACCATCACCGCCCTTGCCACTTCTGACAAAGATTCTGGCTCGATCAACTAACATACAATTTAACTCAAATCAGACGCTCTTAGTTCACAGCGGTAAACTGAGGAACTTCTGCGCTGCTTGGAACGATGTCAACAAATCGCCCACGGAATCGAACCAATCCTGGTTCAAGCGCAAACAACGTGTCATCGTTTCCTCGTTTTACTTTATAACCGGCTTTGAATTTCGTGCCACACTGGCGCACGATTATAGAACCAGCTTTTGCGGTCTCACCACTATATAACTTAATTCCGCGATATTGCGGGTTTGAATCGCGTCCGTTATTGGTCGAACCACCACTCTTCTTATGGGCCACAGCAAAACTCCTTAAAAAACGTCCCGCAACAAACGGGAGCCCCGTATTGTATCAAGCCAAAGGGCTCGATTCAACCCTTCGATTTAGCGAAAAATCCACTTCCTTTGCGCATCCGATGACCCGATGCGATCCTTCTCGTCCGTACTAAGGCGGAAGGTGCTAGTCCCTCCTGACACTGTCCTCTTAGGCAGCGGGGCAAGTAGGATCTCGTCAAGAGGTCCATTAACAAACCACGATAACTGCAGAACTCTTCGAAGCCGACGGTTTTCGCCTGTAATTGGATGCTCTACATCAACGGTGTCCCCGCTCACTCCGCCTGCAAACACTTGCACTTCTCTAACGTCCTCACGACCTGCTTTCCAAATAATAAATGATTTAATAGCGTTTTCTTCACCCTGCAATATTGGTCCACTGGCATCAGATTGCGTAATCATCATCGGGTCGTTGAAAATATCCAGTACAGATAGTTGAACAGAACGAGGAACGTTATCGCTATCTCGAATGATTTCTCCACGGTCTGTAACCAAATCAAAAGTTGGAATCCATTTCCGATCTGTATTTGTTTCATTCGTCACTTCGTAAATTAGAACCCAATAACCCTCCCCTGAATCACTATCTCTGAAGAACCGCAAATCACCTGTATCAAGCCGAAGTTGCCAACGTTGTGCTCTATCGGTGGCTTTGGGATATGCACTGCTCACCTGAACGAATGCGCAAACTGTGAGCAAGATAATTGTTGTTAAAAAGAATCTCATGTAGTTCTCCTTGCAGCCGCTTATTCTAGCAGTAGGATACGCTTTCGTCATGATTTTACCCGAGAATGAATTCCACAAGGCGGCTGTGCTTCTCACTGGAAGCAAATCGAAAGCCGATGGACTCATTCAATCGCTAATTGAGCGGCCAGAGGGGAGTTTTCAATTCTTTGGCAAAAAAAAGCGCATTGGAGATGGCGTACTGCTTATCCTCAATAATCAAGGTGCCACTGCCACATTTCTAGCGTCTCCACCTACCTCAGGAAAAGTAGATTTCACCAAATCTCTTATTCAAGAGGGATTGCGTGCGTTGAATGATGCGAAAACTACGACCCTTGCTCAAACACTCATAGGAAATCAAGACGTTCTCCTTTCAAGAGCATTCACAAACGCTGGTTTTACTAAACTCGCCATCTTGACATTTATGGAACAAAATAGAGTCCCAAATCAAAAAACCAAGCACGAGGGCATTAGTATCAGGAGAATTGCAAGGAAAGATGACGAACTCCTTGGGCAGTTGTTAAATGAGACGTATATCGACTCACTTGACTGTCCAAAAATTCACGGCGCAAGAGAAGTACAACAAATTATTGACGGACACAGGGGCGGAACAGATGAGAATTCACAAGTGTGGGCTATAGCAGAACTTGAGAACAAGCCCGCAGGTGTAATTCTCCTTAATTCCCATCATAAGTTCAACACAATCGAACTTTGCTACATAGGAGTTGCTCCTTTTGCAAGAGGGTGTGGGGTAGGGAACGCACTAATGCAATATGCTGCCGACAAAACAAAAAAACTCGACTGCCAGAGAGTAACTCTTGCCGTTGATTCAAAAAATATTCCCGCTATACAGCTCTATAAAAAATGGAATTTTTTTGAAAAAAATAAGAGAGTAACTTTCATCCATAAGTTGTCCACAAGTTGTTGACAATTTGCTTCAAAACGAAATCTAATTTTTTCTTTATGTACGTTGACCTAGGAAAACACTTGACTTACGAACAACTTCTCGACAATTTCCGTCAACAATTTGAAAGCATGCAGTTGCATCCTAAACAACTTTCGTTACTCTCTACGAACTGCTTAAGGACGAGCAGATTCGTAATCAATCGTACACAAAACGTGCAATTGAGTGTGGGGCGAACGTTGGAAGGAACCAATTAAACTAGTCGAGTTAACACTTCCCCTCTTTGAGCGGTTCCGAAATTGGATTTATGTCACGTCCCGACACTTCCTCAACAGAAAAAAGAATGCGAGAGCATTTAAGTGAAGCCCTTGGCAAACGGCCATACAGGATGTGGTTCACAAATACAAAAGTTGCATGTGATGATGATTCTGTTCACGTGCATGCGGCAACCCCGCTCGCAGCAAATTGGATAACAAAAAGGTTCACCGCAGTTCTAGAAGATGCTGCAAAAGTAACTTTCGGAAAAGAAATGAGAGTTCGTATTTCTGTTGACGAAGACCTGCAACCAAAACAGGAACCTTCTGTAACGAACACCGTAACATCAACTCAACCAGTAAGGAAAAAGCACAAGCGGCAACTCTTGAGTTTTGAAAATTTTATAGTCGGAGAATGCAATCAACTTGCGTGCTCTGCTGCTAAGCAAATTACGAATGAGGATGAAAGAGCAATTTCTCCTCTCTTCATCCACGGTTCATGTGGTGTCGGCAAAACACATTTGCTTCAGGCAATCTGTAAACAAGCATCCAAAAAAACACCAAACAAAGTTCGCTATGTCACAGCGGAACAATTTACTAATGAGTTTATCGCTAGTTCAAGGTGCGGGGAATTCTCAAGATTTAGAAATAGATATCGAAATCTTGACTTGCTTGCTATTGACGATGTCCATTTTGTTGCAAGCAAAATCAAAACGCAAGAAGAATTACTTCACACAATTGACGCTGCTGGGCTGAGGGGAGCGCGACTTGTACTTGCATCGGATGAAGATCCTCGTCACCTGAGAAAACTCAATAAAGCACTCACAAATCGTTTTGTGGCGGGTTTAATTGCAGAAATTAAACGTCCCGACCGTGAAACACGTTGCAACATCATTAGACATCTAATGAGAAAACAGTGCATTGAACTCACAGATGGTGCCATTGAGCGACTTGCGAGCCAAGCAGTTGGGTCTGTCCGTGAGATTGAGGGAACTGTAACCCGAATTCGCGCAACTGCTTCACTACTTTTGAGCGATTGTAGCGCTGCAATTGGATCGGAAATCGTCGAACGAGTTCTTCGCTCAACGCCCGTAAATACCCTACCAATCCGAATAGCAGATGTAATTGATGCAACTTGCTCACGTGCTGGAATATCCGTACAGGACCTGCGCGGTAGTTCTAGATCTTCAACTATCGTTTTCTGGCGCAGTGTTGCGTCTTATCTCGGAAGACGACTGACCTCGTTAAGTTACCCAGAACTTGCGACTGCCATCGGGAGAAAAAATCACTCTACAGTCCATGCTGCTGTTAAGAGGATTACTGAGCACCTTGAAACTGAAAACACCTCCCTCTCTATAGGCAATGAAACGATTAATCTCAAAGAAGTGATTGACCAACTCTCTTGGGCTATTAGAACACACTCAAACGGTGCAATTAAGAAAAACCGCTGACCGAAAGGAATCGGCGAGCGGATTAAAACGGTACGAGGAACCCGTCAAATGGATGTGGCGGGTACCCCTTGTATCGACACAAAATATCTAGGTCATTGTTGTTTTGCTGCTACAATCACACAATGCGTTTACCTTGTTTAGTTGTAGCAGCAATCACTTGCTTTATAAATCCAAGTGTGATTTACGCAAGTGGTTCTGATTACACAGATGCAGCGCTAAGACAAATAAAGGAAGCAACAACAAACCAAAAGAATGGGCAGTATCTTCTGAATCTCTCATCATTGAGAAGTTTGAATGACGTTGCACTCCGACCATTCTTCTCACAATTTACCCAACACGAAGATTGGACTGTTCAAGTACATGCAGTACTTGGTCTTGCTGAATTAAGCGATGACAAAGTTGTTGACCCTTGGTTAGTTCAACAAATTGCTCCAACTGCAAGAGAATATTTGATTGCACATGCACTTGATGACGGGCTTATCCAACAAGAGCAAATGGAATCCTTGATTAAATGGAATCAACTTGAAGCAACACCCCGACTTTTACTATTAGCGGAGTTGTATGGATTGGGGGCTGAAGTTGATGAAACAATGGTAAAAGAATTGGCAAATTCAACTGATCTCACGGTTTCAAGTTTTGCTTCTTTACTTACAAATAACGAAGAAATAATTGAAACTACTACAGATAGTTTAAAAAGAGCAACGGCGAAAGATAGAGATAATGCTCTACAAAGAACTTTGAAACTCATCCGGCAATATAAATTTAAAGACGCTACTCCATGGCTTGTCTCATTGCTTGACAACAATTCAGTTGTGCTAAACGACACGCAACGATACTGGACACTCTTTACTTTGCTGTCTATTGATAGTGAAACTGGACTTGAAATTTGGAACAGGGCATTTTCATTTGAACCTAACAGAAAAGATCAAGTACGATACTTCTTGTTACTTTTAGAGGCGGGTATTCTGCCAACGGAAGTGATTCGAGACCGATTAATCATCGATTTAGATGACCCACTGCTTGGTAATATGTTTAAATCAGGCAAAATCAACGGTGGTGCCGAGTCGATTTCCCAAGAGACATTAGAGTCGCTTAGCACTTTAGTAACACAGGGGCACAGGGCATCTTCTGATTGGGTATTTAGAGTTGTAAAAGACATTCTTACAGATGAACAAGCAACCACTTTTTACAAAACTCTTTCGAGTGTTCCAGATGATGCTAATGCTAGACGTAAAAACGCCGCTATACGGTCTTTCATAGAACTCATACAGATTTCTCCCGAACAGGCATGGAAAATATTACGAAACGCAGAAGACGACAGTCAACAACAAGAGTTGTTGCTCCATGCAATGCTACAAGTTGCAAATAGGGAAGCAATCACAGAGGCAGCAAAACTTCGTCGAATCGGCGTCAATCGAGCGGACGTGCTGGCTCTCTTGTTAATAGCAAGAGGTGAGGCCCCACTAGACAAAAAAGACCAAGAGTGCCTAGGAATAATTGCAGCTGGCGGTGGACACGTAAGCACATCTCTTGAAACACAAGCGGCTTGGCTTTACCTTAAACGCATGGGACTTGCCGACAAGGCACTAGCAGCAGTTAGCACACCATAATTATCACCGTGAAATCTAACATTCCTCTTAGTTGTGCAAACATTACAGACCGCGAAATACGAGCGGCTTCTGACGCATTGAGTGGGGAACAATTAGCACTTGGGCCTTGGACACATCGTTTTGAACAATCGGTTGCAACACATGCTGGAAGTAATTTTGGAGTTGCAACAAGTTCCTCACATAGCGCAATACAAGTAACTCTTGAATCACTAAATATTGGCAAAGGCGATGAAGTCATACTTCCATCGTTTGCGTTCCCTGCTGCTGCTGCGACAGTCATACGGCTTGGCGCAACCCCTGTTTTTTCTGATTGCGATCCGCGTACTCTAAATATGGACGCAAATGATGTTTCAACCAAAATTTCTGAAGATACTAAAGCAATAATTGCTTCCCATACTTTTGGAAATCCATCTGGCATTGACGCAATATCTAGAATCGCACAAGAACAAGAGGTACCTCTGATTGAAGATGCTGGCCAAGCGATTGGCTCTAAATTAAATAGTCGCCAAGTTGGTTCGTTTGGGAGAGTAGCAATTTTCGCATTCCATTCAACATCACAACTTACAAGCGTTGATGGTGGCGTAATCGTAACTGATGATGATGGGCTAGCCCAACAGTGCAAACTAAGGCGCAACCATGGGCTTGCAAGTGACCCAACTATGACCACTGATGAACTCCATCGTGTAAGAACTGATGAACTCATGATTGCAATTGGACATGGTTTTCGTTTAAGTGAAGTGCATGCTGCTGTTGGAACTGTTCAAATGAAGCGTCTTCCAGAAATAATGGAACGCAGAGATCTTGTTGCACAATGGTATACAAGGCGGCTTGGAGGATTAGCAGAACTCACCTGCCCTACTGTTGATTCTGGTGTTGAGATGAGTTGGGATGGATTTGTCGTTCGCTTAAGCGACAATTTCACAAAAGAAGAACGGGACGAAGTTATCCGTGGTTTACACAGACACGACATCGGAGCAGCTGATTTTTTCCAATCGATTCCGACTATTCCCGTCTTTTCCAAGTATTCTCAAGACGCACAGTGCCCAGTTGCAGAGTCAATATCACAACGAACAATCGCCCTTCCTTTCTACACCTCAATGACACAAAACGAGGTCGATATAGTCAGCCAAACACTTGAACTCATGCTTACAAGAGGAAGTTTTTCAACAACTTAACCGCACTTCGTTAACTCAAGTTGCTTCCCTTTTGCAACCTCAACAACGGGCAGTTCAGTGCTCCTTTCCTCTGCGGACACTATTGCTTTTAAGACCTCGATTTTCCTTACTCCGTCAAGTGAATCGATGGTACGTTTAGCAAGTTCGTGTTCCATCTTGAGTATTTTATTTGCTTCTTGCTTCGGCGTCCCAAAATCTCTTACTATTACCACTTCCTCTTTCCTTCTGCGACGATCTGATGTGTAACCAGAAACAAGAAGAGCAGTCAGGGCAAGAATCAAAGTTGCTTGCTTTACATACGACTCCTCTACTAAAGGTGATGAAGACGAAGTGATTCTACTGGGTACAGCAACGATTGACACTCTTGAATCTGGAACCGCTTCAACCACGAGGTTCTTTATACTTTCTAACGCAACCGACTGACTCCCAACCTGTCTTGATCGTTTATCAATCCAAGTTTGGGGGAGTGAGACACGAATCAAAGGAACCGCATCATCCATCCAAGGAATATATTTAGTAATTGTATTCTCTCGCTTCATCTCAACTGATACAGTGGCTGTGACAAGACCAATGGCTGACTCCACCAAAGAACGGATTTCTTTTGCGCTTCTCTTAGAACGTTCCCATGGGGGAACACCAACAGACACCACTCCAAGAGTTGAATTAATTACATTCACCTGATCAACACTTAGACCGGACGTTGCATCAGCAACTAAAGTTCGAATCGCATCTAGAGTCGAGATAGACAGAGGCCCTTCCTTTGGTTCAACCATTACACACGCTGACATGACTCTGTGCGGTTGCCCAATCCCTTGGTTGGAATCATCACTAAGAACTACTTTTGCAGATTGAATTCCATTGATTGTTTCAATCATAGAAGCAAGTTCATTCTGTCTATCAGTACGAGTTGCATCGCGTTTCTCTATGGATGATTTTGGCATATATTTCATCCAAAGGGGTTCTTCACTATCTTCTATTGCCTGTTGGCTTGGTGGAGTTTGGTCCACGATTTGAAAATTGTCTCCAGTTGTTTCTGGTTGAGTTCCAACTGTCCAAAGTATGCCCAGTGTTATTGCAACAAAACAAACTAAAAGCATCGCCCACTTAATTAATGAGTTCGATTTAAGAGTAGCAAACTTGTTGTCTTTCACGAATAATCCTCTCCGTGTTCGTGCTTTGCTACGAACTAGACACAACAACAGCGCATCCATGCGCTGCATTTACGGTTTTATCGGTATAAAAGAGGGATTATCACCATTATTTGGCTGGTTTTTGTTTTGATCTACCTATTTTAGTTAGCAAAATTAAACTTACTATGACCATAGAAACAAATAGCACAGTGCTCAAAAGTTTATCGTCATCAGGAAATCTTTCTTCAAGAATAGTTGGTTTTGAAATTGAACCAGATGGCCAACCAATATCGATAACTGTAGATATTCCCTTCCTCTGGACGCCTACAACTGATATCCCCTCTGGGGAAGTTGTAA
Organism: uncultured Isosphaeraceae bacterium; assembly: GCA_964558055.1. Taxonomy (GTDB): domain Bacteria; phylum Planctomycetota; class Phycisphaerae; order Phycisphaerales; family SM1A02. The sequence goes on from CAZLCM010000009.1 coordinate 8,740, forward strand.
CTCCCCATCTTCCCTTTGGAATCTCAAATGAAGCCAAAGTAACAAGACCGTCTTTTTGAATTCCAGTGAGCGTTGCAGTATTTTCGTTTGATGTCACTAGAATCGGCCAATCGTCCAAGCAAAACAAATCAACTAATTCTCCTTGGAATTCAATTTGGTCTCCGCCAAACCAATCGCTTTCTTGCATATACCAAACCGTTGCTCCTAGTTCGTTTGAAACTGCAGCAATTAACTTGTCTTGCAACTTTGCAACATGCACATTTCTACCATCAATAGGAGTTAGTTGCCTCCATTGCCGTTCTTGGTAGTGAAACAACTCCGTTATGTCGTCTAAGGGTTTACCAAATACCAATAATGGCTGATCTTTAAAAACAAGAAAATCTGTTGGCGTTTCGGTGGTCTCAAACAACGATTCCATCTTTGATGTCTGCAGGTATGCATTTTTAGAAGTGTTCCCTCTTTGAAAATTTGGTAGTTGAATTTTGTATAATCCAACTCCTTCAAAACTATCTATGAACCATAACTTTTGGTTACCAACAGCTAACGCAAGCGGTCTCCTAGAAAATTTTCGCATTACAGCGTATTGGTCATCCGAAATCCTTTCGCACAATTCGTAGTCAAAATCTTGTACCGCACCTGAAAAAATCTCAGCATTTGGATTTATATCCCCAACATACCAAAGACCATTAGAGTTTCCAGAAATAGCGAGCGGTGATTGCAACAAAGCACAAACAAGAAATTGTTCAATCATTTTCGTTACCGTATTGAATAAAATCTGGTTTTAATGCTTTTTGAAGAAATTCTCTATTCATCACCCTGTCGAATCGTTCTTCGGAAACAAGTGTAGATAAAGAAGAAAATGATATTTTGATTTCTGTACCCCCTCTTGTATCCACAACATCAATCAATCCCCCTGTTTTTGGCCATTGAAGTTCATGAGTATTTTCAAGTTCTACACTAATCTCACTTCGGTGGCTTGCTTTTGCTTCGTACGAGTTATCGATGACTGACACTGAAAGTGGGCGGTATGAAGTTGGTTCGAACGCCATCGTCCATATTTTCCCAGTGTTATCATTAATGTTTAAAACACCATCGACAATTTTCATCTCACCATCTGGTAGTTCCGATAGCCCAAGCAACACCAATGCAACTTTTATATCTGAAAACATTGCCCCTTCACCATCCACAGATAGTTTAGTTTCATCACCAAGCATATCAAACAGCCAATACTCTTTTTCGTTTCCACCAAACCACAATAGTAATTCACCGAGTTTTGAAACACGCAAAGAAATTGCATTCCCTTGTTTCCAAAAATCAAGATCTCCCTGTTCCTTGTGGGTGCCATCGCCATCAGTCCACCTAAACTCGATGACGCCCCCTCCAACCAATTCATTGAATCTTTTTGTTCGTTCTATTTGAAGTTGTCGGATTTGTTCAACACTTATATCTAAAATTGGTTTGTGAATTTCCTTCTGCGTGGAGCAAGATAATGCTAGAAATGCAAAAAGGAATATGAAGAAATAATTCCGCACTAGAAGTCGCCTTGCAGAATTTCGCCCAATTGTTCAGATAAATCTTGAATTTCTTCTTCAGAAATTCCAGGATTTTTGACCTTTAGTGGATCGCCTTCAACGCCCTTGTGTTGAAGGAGCCAGACCTCCCCATTTTCAGAATCTTCTCGCCCAACAAGTTTTAACTTCCGTTTTCTCAATAAAACTAGCGCCAAAATATACCGGAACGCGATGCGAGAAGGCCTCTCGTCATCAGCTAATCTCTCGAATAAATCGGCTAGGACGGTATCATCAATGCTGATTTTGTCCTTTTTCCCCTCCTCAGGAACGATATATCTCCAGTGGCTAAATAGGCGGCATGGTCTTTCCCCCTTCTCCCACGCGTCGACCGAATAATCGAACCTATCGAAGCCCTCATCCTCCTCTCTCTCGCAAAGAGTCGCAATAGCTTGCTGTTTTTGGAGTAAAACTTCACCGGTTGATGCGCAGATTCCGGTTGGTTTTGAGACGCCTTGTGTATTTCCAAATCGTGACATATATGAGAATCCTACGGGATAAGCGTATACTTTGACTATATGGATTGGAATATTAATGGCTATAACGTTTTTGAGACAGCAATTGAGCTCGCCATAATCTGGATTATCATCTTTTTTGCCTTTAGATTCCTGCAAGGAACACGAGGCGGCGGTGTCATCCGAGGGCTTTTTGTTTTACTTTTACCACTCTGGTTACTACAAATGGTATCAGCGAGTTTAGGTCAATTCGATCGACTTGACTTTTTCGCTGATCAGTTTTTAACAGGATTGTTTCTTCTTTTGATTATTATTTTTCAGCCGGAACTTAGGCAAGCAGCAGTAAGAGTAAGTCAATCAGGAGTATTCGCAAAATTTAGAAAGACATCTTCTGTGGGTGACAGTTCAATTTCTGCAATTGCAAACGCAGCTGTGTTTTTAGGTCGTAATCAATTTGGCGGTTTGATTGCGGTTGAAAGAGAAAACAGCACAAGCGACCACGTCATTGGAGGACAACCACTTGATGCTGAAGTCAGCGCTCAGTTACTTCAGTCAATCTTTTGGCCCAACAACCCGCTCCACGACCTTGGATTAGTTATAAATGGCAACCGAGTTGTAAAAGCAAGCGTGCAGTTTCCTCTAGCAGACGAATCAGCTATGATTTCAACAGATCTCGGATCAAGACACCGTGCTGGAGTTGGACTTTCCTTGCGCTGCGATGCACTCATAATAATTATTAGCGAACAGACAGGCAGAGTTTCTTTTGCAGACCATGGAGATTTAACATTTATTGATAGAGATGATGTTGAATCCGAATTAACGAAACGATTAAACCCTTCAAACGATTTGGTGCAGGAGCAAACTTCCAAGGACTCTTCAACGGAACCATCATCTGCCGCGGAGACAGCAGAATGAAACGAAATGATGAAACCCTAGCATTCGTATTTGTTACTGCTCTTACGATTATTATTTGGATTTGGGCTGCAGGCAAAACAAAGTACACATCTGATGTGCTTGTTACTTTATATTTCTCTCCGCCGGTCGGATCAACTAGCACAATATCTCCTGAATCTAGCGCAGTTACATTAACACTATCCGGCTCTAGGTCTGCAGTTGATTCTGCAAAACAGGCGTGCAACAACGGGTTAAATTTAACTTTAAGTGAATCAGATGAAACCTTAACTCTTTCTGATGTGTCATCTAGAATTTCAACACTTGATATATTTAAAGATACCGGCGCTAAAATCGATGGTGCAACTTCAAGAGCATTTCCTATCACAATTCATACTGTTGAAGTTGTAGAAGCAGCAGTTGAAGTTAATCTTCCGAACGTAACTGTTAGCGGCGATGTTACTGTAGACCCCGCTACAGTAAAGTTACTCATACCTAAAGATTTCAGAAAAACACTTCCCGAAGCAATCACTGTCAACGCAGAAGTCAGCACAGTTGCCCTGCAACAATTACAGCCCGGAATAGTACATACCCGCGACGCAATTATCCAAATTCCTGAAGAACTCGAAAACGCTGGAGTCACGGCATCTCCAATCAGAGTAGACGTTACTTTCAAAATCCAATCTAGCAAAAAAAGTGTTGATTTAGCCCAAGTAAGAATTCTATTAGCAGGACCAGCAGAGGACTTTGCTACGTATTCAGTTTCGCTCCCAAGAAAAGTAATCCAAGACGTAACCATTGAAGCAGATGCTGAAGTTATTGAACGAATAGAATCAGGAGAGGTAAAAGTTTTTGCAGTGTTACGCCTTGCTTCAAGCGATATGGAACAGCAAATTCCAGCAAAACATGTAACCACTTTCCTTGCAATAATGGAGGATGGGTCTGGTAGCCAAGTCGTTGCTTCTGTTGACGACCCTTCTACTCTAAACATTGAATTGGCAATTAAACCAATCGAACTGCAAACTCAATAGAATTAAATAACCTAGGGTTAATTAATCTACAGCCAGCGACTTGCGAACCACGCCTTTTTGCCTCTTTTAAGCAATATTGTTGTGCCGTGGAGAAGGTCATCGGAACTTAGTGTTCTTTCTATTGCGATTTCTCCAGACACTTTTTCGCCGTTTACTGCAACTGAACCATTTTTCAAAAATTCCCTTGCTTCGCGTTTACTATTACAAAGTTCTGTTTGAGGTAATAGTTCAACTAGTGATGCGGCTTCGGTTCCAAGAGAACTTTTTGAAAAATCGCCACTAGGAACTTCTGCAAACACTTCTCCAAGCATTTTTTCATCGAGCGTAGTAATATCACCGCCGAAAAGTGCTTTTGCTGCTTCCTTACACCGCGACACATTTTCTTCACCATGGAAAATTTCTGTCATCGCATCAGCAAGTGCTATCTGTGCAGCTCTTTGATGTGGGGCCTGCGCATGCTCGGCTTCGATGGATTCAATTGTCGTTTTATCTAAAAAAGTAAACCATCTTAAAAACTTTCCAGCATCTTCATCAGGAACATTCAACCAGTATTGGTGGAAGGCGTACGGGCTAGTGCGGTCTTCGGACAACCAAATTGCACCTTGTTCTGTTTTGCCAATTTTAGAACCATCGCTCGCAGTAACAAGTGGATTTGTAATCCCAGCTCCTCTAAACTGGTTTTCTGGGGAATCAATCATATCCCTGCGAATCAAATCGATACCTGCAACTATGTTTCCGTACTGGTCGCTGCCTGCAATTTGAATTGTGCAATCCATTGTGCGTCGCAAGTGTAAAAAATCGTATGCTTGCAAAATCATGTAACTAAATTCTGTATACGAAATCCCTTGCTCACGATTATTTAACCGATCCTTCACTGAGTCCTTTTGAATCATCGTATTTACAGAAAAATGTTTTCCAACGTCGCGAAGCACATCTAAAAAACCAAGTTCGCAAAGCCAATCAGCGTTGTTCATAATAACTGCGGCGTTGGGTCCTTCAAAATCAAGAACTTTAGAAAAGCATTTAAGTTGACCTTCGATGTTTTTTGCAACTTGTTCCTTCGATAATAATTGTCGCTCAGCATCTTTACCAGAAGGGTCGCCAATAAGTCCGGTGCCACCACCCATGAGCACTATGGGTTTGTGTCCAGCAAGTTGCCAATGCCTAAGCATTTTTATTGGCATGTAGTTGCCAATCGTAAGTGCATCTTTTGTAGGGTCAAAGCCGCAATAGGCAAGCCGGCTTCCTGAAGCAAGGTGCTCTTGCAATTCGTCACCACCAGTTGTTTGGTGGAGTAGCCCTCTCCATTTGAGTTCATTTATAAATTGCATGTGAGCAGTTTACCGCCAAGACGCGACTTCGTTACGAGTTTGTTTTCGATTCAAGTAAATCAGAAGAAACAATGGCAAAGCAAAATAGAGTGGCATTGAAATGACAATTTGAGCCAAAAACATCCCTTCTATCTCCTTGTTTTGTTGCACTAATTCCATGCGTGGCGCCCAGTTAACAATTGCAGAGCAAATGGAAAAAAGAATATAGGAGACGGACCAAAAAACAAGTGTGATTGGGGCTTTTGGCGCTCGTTGAAGGAGTGCCATCCCAGCCCCTGCCAGCACGATTGAAAATACGATGTTCAATGTAGAGGCGATGGATGTAATCCACTTAGCCGGCTCAGTCAATCGAAGTTGCTCTCGTAGTTCTTCGCTCAATTCCCCTTCGCCAAATGGAATAGCCGTATGCAGTTGTTCAATTTCAGCCATACCCGTAAATGCAAGGCAGCCACCAAACAAGGATAAGCCGCCAACAACTATGCAGAAAGCACCAACCGTAGTAGGCCATGTTGCAGAATGTTGAATATCCTCACTCAAAACTGGCGAAGGAACCGTGCATCGTTTTCAAACAGCCAGCGAATATCTTGGATGCCATATTTCAACATGGCAACTCTCTCAATTCCAAGACCAAAAGCATATCCTTGCCACTCTTCGTTGTCGTAACCAACTTGGTCAAAGACGTTCGGGTCCACTAATCCACATCCTCCTATTTCGACCCATTGCCACTTCCCTTTGATTTTCATCTTCATGTCAACTTCTGCGGACGGTTCAGTGAACGGGAAAAAACTAGGCCGAAAACGGACTTCTGCTTCTTCGCCAAAATATGCTTTAGCAAATTGAAAAAGAGTTGTCTTCAAATCCACCATGGACACTTTCGGAGCAACTAACAATCCTTCGCATTGGTGGAACATGCTAAAGTGAGTCGCATCATGAGTGTCTGGACGGTAGACGCGACCAACAGCGATAATTTTAATCGGGGGTGGGGTGGACTCCATTACTCTAATCTGCACCGTTGATGTTTGGCTCCGAAGCATTCGGTCGCCACCCATAAAGAAGTTGTCAATGGGATCGCGGGCTGGATGGTCGCTTGGAATATTCAGGGCATTAAAATTGTGGTATTCGTCTTCAACTTCAGGTCCATAAGCAACAGAGAACCCCATGCGGCTAAAAACTTCAGTAATACCATCAATCGTTTTTGTAATGATATGTCGCCTTCCATTGGCAACATCATTTCCGGGCTCCGTAATATCTAATGGCTCTCTATCTACTGCACTTCCTGAAAGTTCTTTCTTTCGGGTATCAAACGCACTTTCTAGGGTATTTTTTACTTCATTTAGTCGCTTTCCAACCGCTGGCTTGTCTTCCTTTGAGACATCCTTCATGAGGGGCAATACCCCCTTTAGGCGGCCTTTGGCTCCTAAATATGAAACACGCCACGTTTCAAGCCCATCGGCTGTATCAACGGCTTTTATGTCACCTATTGCATCTTCTTGCAGTTTGTTTAGCGTTTCAAGCATCCACGCATGATACCTATTTTTGGGAGTCTGACCCCAAAAAGGAGTCTGACCCCAAAAAGGAGTCTGACCCCAAAAAGGAGTCTGACCCCAAAAAAGGAGTCTGACCCCAAAAAAGGAGTCTGACCCCAAAAAGGAGTCTGACCCCAATATGGTTCTGGTGTGGATGAACTTAAGGCGAGACAAAAAAACAGCCCCACTCTAGTGGGGCTGCTCATAATCAAAAATTACTGCGAAGATTATTCTTCGGTTTTTTCTGCATCGTTTTCAGATGAATCTGGGGCATCTGCCTCTGGAGCAGGCGAGTCTTCCGTTGGAGTAGTTTCTTCAACTTCAGCAGTTTCTGGAGATGCTTCAGTTACCTCTGTCACTTCATCTGTTGCTTCTTCTACCTCTTTAGAAATTGCTTCTTCAACAACTTCTTCTACTTCGTCCTCTGTATCTGCAGTTGAAACTAGAACCTTTGCAGCAAAATCGCGACGGCGTTGTTTTTGCGTTCGCCTACGTGAGTCACCTCCACCAATTTGTGGGCCTTCTTCATCTCCAACGAGTTGCAAAACAACGAGATCCGTTCCATCGCCTAGTCGGCGCTTGCCTATTTTTACTATGCGTGTGTATCCACCATCACGATCGGCAAACTTTGGACCAACAACCGTCATGATATGTTGGACAAGTCTAGGTGCTTTTCGAACTTCACCATACCGATTAAATTCAATCGTATCTTCGCTTGGC
>CAZLCM010000010.1:0-15300 GCA_964558055.1 uncultured Isosphaeraceae bacterium
ATGTCGATTGGACGTTGACAACTTCAAGGAGAACCCCAGATTCCTTTTTGAATTTATTAGAAGATTTTAATATCAAAGTCGTACCATTTGCAAATACAAACAAGGAATGGATGGATGAGCATTACAAGAATTCTGGCACAATTTGGGTTTCACCAGATAGTGTTTCGATGGTGTACGAATCACTAACATCGGGCGCTGCGACCTATGTTTTTTCTCTGCATGAAACAAGTAATGAATCACGCGTTCGCAATGGGTTACTTGACTTAGTAGCCCAAAATGCAGTAATGACTTTCGATAAATGGGAAGAAAACCCATCCAAGAAACATTCACCTCAACAATTTAATGAGGCATCACGAGTTGCAAAATTAATTTTGGAACTCATCTCATGACTAAGAAACTGACAGTTGTACAAATGTTGCCTGAACTCGAAAGTGGTGGAGTCGAGCGAGGCACTTTGGAAATGGGTAAGTACCTCGTTGAGCACGGTCATCGTTCCATCGTTATTGCCAGTGGTGGGAGGATGGTGGATAAGTTAAAAGAAGAGGGCAGCGAACATATCGATTGGCCAGTTGGGAAGAAGTCACTTTCAACGATTCGTTACATCAAGAAGGTGAGAGCATTCTTAAAATCCGAGAAACCGGACATCCTACACTTGCGCTCCCGTTTGCCAGCGTGGATTGGTTACCTTGCTTGGAAGAAATTGCCATTAAGTGACCGACCTAAACTTGTAACGACAGTGCATGGTCCTTATACAGTTGGTAAGTATTCAAGTGTAATGGTGCGAGGCGAAAGAGTAATATCTGTCTCAGACATGATTCAAGACTATATTCTCAAGAACTATTCCTTTGTTAATCCAAACGCCATCAATGTAGTCCACCGAGGAGTTGATACAGAAAAATATACTCCAGAATTTACTCCAGATCCAAGTTGGTATGAAGGGTGGTGTGATCAATATCCAGATTTGGAGAATAAAAAAATACTTACGCTTCCGGCAAGGTTGACAAGATGGAAGGGACAATTGGACTTTATTGAAATCATTGAGTTGTTGGTGAAACGCGGGGAGAGGGTTCACGGTTTGATTGTAGGCAGTGCGCATTCCAAGAAACAAGATTATGAAAATGAGTTAAGGAACGCGATTCATTCAAGGCGCCTAGAGGATGACATAACCATGATTGGTCATCGAAATGATTTGAAAGAAATACTCTCGATTTCAAATATTGTTTTTTCACTTTCTACTGAACCCGAAGCATTCGGAAGAACAACAATCGAAGCATTAAGTTTAGGTACACCTGTGATTGGCTATAATCATGGTGGAGTAAAAGAACAACTCCAATCGATATTGCCACAAGGAGCCATTCCAGTTGGTGATATAGGAAAGGTTACAGATATGGCTCAATCATGGTTGCAATCTCCAACTGCGCCTATGGAAAACACGAGGTTTACTTTAGAATTGATGTGCGAGAAAACTTTTAAAATTTACAAGGAGCTTACAATTAATGAATCAGCAAACTCCTAAGTTATTCAATCTGGTCACAAGGCAAGAGGTAATTGTTTTACTGTTGACTTCATTACTTTTTTTGTTACAGCCATTTAAGGCAATTGACCAGCGGGTTGCTGTTTTTATACTTGCTTTTGTTGGGGTTTGTATTGTAGTGACCGAAAAAAAATTACGGAAACAGTCAGGGTTTTGGCAGTTTCTTTTCGTAGTTTTCCTTCTTGTTACACCTGGAGTGTTTTCTATTTTCGGAACGTATGATTTAGGGGAGACAACAAAATTTATACTCGGTGCGCCAATGTTTTTTGCATTGGGGGTGACACTCTATTCTCTGTTTTGCAATCGTAGAACATTGGATATTCTCATGGGAATTATTGCTGCTGCCTCAGTTTTCTGTGTAGTCGACGCATTTATTCAATTTATTTTCGGAGTTGATATATTTGGAGTACCCCCAATGGGCGGTCTACTGACTGGTCCATTTAGTAATGCTCACATGGGAACGATGCTCACGGTTTCAATGCCGGTTACATTAAAGTGGTTCGAGAAGTACGGCTGGAAAGTTCAGTTGCTTTATGCGATTTGCTTGGGAGTAGTTGTTTTTTTGTCTGACAAACGAGTTGAGTGGGTCACTTTTCTTATCGGTTGTCTTTTGTTTCTATTTTGGGCTGTCAAGAGTAAAAAACTAGTTCTTCTTCTTGTACCAATTTTTCTATTTGTCATCTCAATCGCTTTTTTCATGTCATCTGGCTCAAAAAATCAAATTGAAAGAATAACTAAACTATCATTTACATATGAAAGCATGGATTCAATACTATCGGGGAGAATGGAGTTGTACGCCATGGCGATAAATATGGGAGTGAATAATCCAATCAACGGGGTTGGTGCAGGTGCATATACAGCGTCTTCTGAAGAATTTCGTTCATGGCCAATTTTACTTGAATCGAAAGCATTTATACAGCCACATGCCCATCATCCTTGGCTTGAAGTATTTGCAGAAACTGGAGTGATAGGAATTCTATTTTTGTGTTTTTTGATTTGCTTTTTGATTTACATAACAGTGAGGTCAACTCGTGGTTTTAATTTATATTATTATCCATGGTTAATAGTTCTCATATTAATGTTTAACCCGTTCAATTCAATGCCTCCAATTTTTAAAACATGGTGGATACCTTTAGTGTTGTTAGCAATCGTTGCGCATCTATCAGATGTGGAATATGAGGACAGGAAAATCCCTGCTATCCTTTAGTAGCAAGCATATTGGCATGATTATCAGCCACAAATATAAGTTCATCTTTATAAAAACCCACAAAACCGCTGGAAGCAGTATGGAAATGGCATTAGCCCCTCTCTGTGGCAAGGACGACATTATTACCCCAATGGAATCTAATCAGCACACAAACATTCCTAGAAACTTTTATGAGAGCACAATCATTGGAAGGGCATACTCAAAATCGAAATTGTTTAGGAAGTGTATTGATAGACACTCAAATGTACTTGGCAAATGGTATTACGAACATATGCCAGCGCTTCGCGTGAAGGAGTTAGTTGGTAATTCGGTGTGGGACAGTTATTATAAGTTTTGCTTTGAACGAAACCCATGGGACAAAGTGGTTTCTTACTACAATTGGAAAAAACACGGGCAAAACAAATCCGTTCCTCAGTTTGCAAATTATGTATTACAAAAATCCCATCGATTGCCAATGGATGCAAGATTGTACTTTGATAACAATATCTGCATGATGGACAATGTGTATGACTACACTGATTTTATTAATTCGTTTAAGCAAATTTGCCAAAAATTAAATATTCCGTTCGATGGAAATATGCCAAACGAAAAAACTGGAATCAACAAAAACAAACACGATTACAAACAGTTTTATAATGAAGAAACCCAAGGAGTGGTTGAGAAACTGTTTGCTAGAGAGATTAAATTGATGAATTACCAGTTCACTCCTAACTCGTCATGCTAAGTGTCAAAGAAAAACTAAAAGTATGTTGGCTTAAAGATAAGCGCCTTGGGCACTTAACAAAAATAGAAGGAATTCTAAAAGCACTCAATCATCACTATGAACTTGAGGTGGAAGAGATTGAGATATGTTGGCGTCCGAGTTTTTTGCGTACTTGTGCGAGATTGCTACCAGACTCATATCTTTACAAGGTACTAAAAAGTCATCCAACGAATGGTATCGAATTAATAGTTTCAGCTGGTGGTGCTACCGAATGGCCAAATGCTAAATTGGCAAAGATATTAAAGGTTCCGAATATTTACATAGGATCTTGTAGGAAGTGTAAGGAAGTAGATTTTACGATTCTCCCAAGATTTGAAGGCAATGAGAAAAATGTACTTAAAATTGAGATAACTCCTTCGAAAATAGATCCAGAAACAGTAGAGAAGGCTGGTCAGTTGGAATTACCAGATTTGGATTCAACGTATTGGGCTCTTCTACTTGGTGGTGACTGTCAGGGCTGCACATGGACAGAAATAGATTGGATGCAGCAGTTAACAAAAATAATTCAAGAGGCGAAACAAGCGAATGTGAAACTGTTAGTAACTAGTTCACCTAGGAGTGGTGTCCAGGTTGAAAACATTTGTGGCAACTTGCTTCACAGGTCGGGTCTAATCGCAAAATGCGTTTGGTACAGTTCCTCAGAAACGGATTCTATAAGTATATCTGCACTGCTTGGTAGAGCAAGCCGCATACTCGTGAGTGAAGATAGTGCTTCAATGATTAATGAAGCAGTTTTGTCTGGGAAACCAGTTGGCACAATTTCACCTAGAAGCATTAAACTTCCAGATAGAAATGAGAGAATGTTGCATCAACTTGAAAATAAGAAATATATCCTGAGATTACGGGGAATCGATTGGAGTTTTGGCTGCATTGATGACAATGCGTGGAATGTAGTTTCTAATAATTGGTATTATGATTTGGGGAAACGTATAATGAATCGGATCAATAAAAGGAATACTGATTAGTATTGAGTGTAATCGACAACAATAAACCTAAAGTTGTATTTGTAGGTGATACAAGTTTAAGAACCTCCCACTTTGGATGCCAATTAGTTGGGCAGACCTTCCGAGAGCAATTTTCTAGAGTAGGTCTTGAGTTAACTGCCTCTTTACCAACCAAATTTGAACAAGTTTCTAATTGGAAAAAATACTTAAAAGAAGCAAGTTTGGTTGTTATTAACGGGGAGGGTTCAATTCACCATGGTAGATTTCAAAATCTTATAGATTTGTCAGACAAATATCCATGCGTATTAGTTAATTGTGTATACCAAGAGAATCCTTTTAATGAACATCTTAAAGGGTTCAAGTATATCAGTACAAGGGAATCTCTTAGTTTGCAAGAGTTGAAAAAGAATGATGTAACAGCAGAGGTAGTTCCAGATGTACTATTCGCCTCAACATTTTTACGGTCTTTTGTACCAACTTCTAAAGTAGTACACGACGTTGGCTATACAGATTGCTCCCAGAAAGAGCAATGGTCGTTTGGTCCTTTTAGTTTTAGGTATCGACCAGGTTTTTCTCCAAAAACATCAATAGTCGCGGACTATTTAAACTACCTTTGTTCACACAAAAAAATTGCTATTGGGAGATTTCATGCAGCAGTTTGTTGTTCTGTTTTGGGTATTCCATTTTCTACATGGGATTCAAATACTTGGAAGATAAAAGGTCTTATGTCTGACATGGGAATCCCTCAGTTACATTTTGACTCTAGGAAAGAAGCTATGGAAAATGTACCAGATGAGATCCCAGAGAATGTCAGAGAATTCAGTGATAATGCTAAACGTAGAGTGGAATCAATGTTTGACAGATTGTCGAGAATTGCCAGAGTGTAACTCTGTTAAAAAACGGACAGGGTGGGATTCGAACCCACGGTACGCACAAGGCGTACACAGCATTTCCAGTGCTGCACCTTCAGCCACTCGGTCACCTGTCCAGTGAACAGGGTATTGTACCGATATGGAGCAACCAAGCAAACCAGACCTGAACGGGGTTATAGTTATCGACAAGCCACGTGGACCTACCTCAATGTCGATGGTTAATCTTGTGAGAAGGAAGTGCAAGAAGGTCAAAACAGGTCACGCAGGTACTCTTGATCCACTTGCAACAGGCGTTTTAGTTCTAGGTGTTGGGTCAATGACAAAAAAACTTGGGCAAATGATGGAGACCCACAAGAGATACACTACGGTAATTGATTTGTCCGCAACAACAGAGGGGCACGATTGCGAGTCTCCAAGAGAAGAAATTGAGGTAGAACACATACCTACTATTAATGAGTTGAAAGATGCAGTAGATACTTTTTCTGGTGAAATTATGCAGGCGCCACCAATTTTTAGTGCAGTTAAAATTGATGGACACAGGGCTTACGCAGTTGCAAGAAAAGGTAAAGAGGTAAAACTGGAACCACGCAAAGTTACAGTTCACGACATTTCGGTTCTTTCGTACGACTGGCCATATGTAACAATCGATATCAAATGCGCAAAGGGATTTTATGTTCGATCACTTGCAAGAGATTTAGGAAAATGTCTTTGTGTGGGTGGCTATTGCACGGAAATTCGAAGAACTGAAGTGGGTCGATTTACTCTATCAATATCCAAACAATTAGAGGATTTGCCAGAGTTTATCTCTCAAGACGATTTGATTCCACCGAGTCATGTTTCTTTGATGCTTGAGTAGGTTGCCGCCAGAAGAAAATCATAAGTATTCCCATTCCGGTTAAAAGCAAAACATCACCGGTGTTGAAAATCCATGGAAACAACTCGGTGTTGTTCCCCGGCCAGGCCAACTCAAAGGGAAGATGTCTATCTGGGAATATATGCATGAAGTCCCTAACACGTCCCACAAAGATTCGGTCATATAAATTTCCAATCCCTCCACCAAGCACAAGCCCAATAGCAAAATGAGCCAATGAGTTTTTTGCTGTGGTGTGTCTACTGAAAATCCATCCAGCTATTCCAAGTGCAATGAACGTAAAAATAATGAAGAATAAACGTTGTTGTGATCCGATTCCAAAGACAGCACCATCATTAAGAACGAGGCGAAAATCTAACAATCTTCCAGGGATAGCAACGAGACCGTCATGCACCGGAATTGGATTCCAATTTGGATTTGATAAAAGTTGCTCTCGCTCTAGGATTACGGGCTCCTGAGTAACAGAACGAAAAGCCCACACCTTTGTCGAAATGTCTGCTGCAAACCCTGAAACGGTTACAGCGAGAAGTAGCAGCCATGCACGAGGCGATTTCCACGCAGGATTAGAAATCATCTTGATTTTGTGCGGCGTTCAATAAGTTCAGCGGCTTCTTTAGTGTACATCGCCCATGGCTTTGCACGAAGGCGTGCTTCAGGAATTGGTTTCCCTGTCTTGTGGCATATTCCATAAGTTTTCTTTTTTATACGGACAAGAGCCGCCTCTATATCATTGATGCGTTTTCGTTCGCTTGCTGCCATTCCAAGTTTAAGATCCTGGTCGTATGCGTCGCTTCCTACATCTGCCATGTGAATTGGCATGTGGCTGATATCTGCGTTTACATCTAGAGCTTCTTTTTCAATTGAACTAAGATCAGAAATTAACCGAGAACGGTATCGAATAAGTAAATCTCGAAATTCTCGTAACTGCTTTGCTGACATCTTAGTCTTAAGATTTACTGCTTTCTTCTCTTTTAATGAAGAAGATTTAGTTTTTGAACTGCGCTTTTTCTTTTTAGAAACTCCGTTCGATGAAATCATTCGAACTTTTCGACCGTTTACATATACGAACCCGCGCTCGTCTGCTTGCGTTTCTCTTGCAGCATCAGAAACAGAAACTCCACGACGGATTCGAGTTCGCTTTTTAGCAGGCGCTTTAGTTTCAGCAATCTTGGGTGGAGGAACTCGTTTTTTTGTTTTTTTCTTTGAGGACTTCGCCGAAGTTTTTTTAGCAACCTTCTTTTTAGAAACCTTCTTTTTAGAAACTTTCTTTTTAGCAACTTTCTTTTTAGCAACTTTCTTTTTAGCAACCTTCTTTTTAGAAACTTTCTTTTTTAATGCTGCTTTTTTCACGGTTTTTTTAGCAACCTTTTTCTTAGTTACTTTTTTAGCTGCCTTTTTAGCGGTTTTTTTCTTAGTTGTCTTTTTCTTAGCCACAAACTGGTCCTTTCATAACCGCTTGGTAAAAAACGAGTTAAGGACGTGTCCGGTTAGACATATCCTGTTCAGAATGTGACATTTTATCCTTTTTTTGAGGTTCCGTCAATTGGATTACGAATCTGTAGCCACGACACCCATTCCAGCAAATTTCTCGTATCGACGGTGTACGAGGGTTTGCTTGTTGAACCTTGCAAGGTCGGTAAGGGAGTCAACAATCCACTTTTCAAGATTCAAAGCGGTGGTTTCGTTGTCCCTTTGTGCCCCTCCAATTGGTTCAGGGACTATAGCATCGATAATGCCATTTTTCAGATTGTCTTTACTCGTTAGTGCAAGAGCTTGAGCTGCGGATTGATTGGTTTCTTCATTTGCAATTTTCCATAGGATTGCTGCACATCCTTCAGGGCTAATGACTGAGTACCAAGAGTTCTGCAACATTGCTACCCTGTCTGCAACTCCAAGTCCAAGAGCGCCACCAGAACCGCCTTCTCCGATTACAACCGAGACGATAGGTGTTTTAAGGCGACTCATTTCTTTGAGATTAAGGGCTATCGCTTCTGCTTGGCCTCGCTCTTCCGCCTTTAGCCCAGGATAAGCCCCTGGAGTATCGATAAAGGTAACAACAGGTATTCCAAATTTTTCTGCGAGTTTCATCTTAGCTAATGCTTTTCGGTATCCTTCAGGATGGGCACATCCGAAGTGGCATGCGATTCTCTCGTCGGTATCCTTTCCCTTTTGATGTCCTATGACCATTACCTTGTGCGAACCAATTCTTGCAAACCCCGTCATAATCGCAGGGTCATCTCCAAAATGTCGATCGCCGTGGAGTTCTCTAAAGTCACGGCAAATAAGGCGAATATAGTCGGTTGTTTGTGGTCTGTTTGGATGTCTTGCAACTTGGACAGTTTGCCAAGGGGTTAGATTTTCATACAACTTTCTGAGCAAACTGTTACGAGTTGCCTGTAACTCTTCAAGTTCACTCTTGTATTGTTTCGCATCGTCTTTGCACTCGATGGCAATAATCTGCTTGTCTATTTCAGTTATTGGCGATTCAAATGGGAGTGGTGTGATTGTGCCCTTGCCGTTGTTCATGCGGATAGTGTACCCTTAACGCATGAGCATTACATTATCTGTTATCGGTGGGGGTAATATGGCAAAAGCAATCATTAAAGGCGCAATTGAGGAAGGTGTAGTTAAAGGGAATCAAATTGCCGTTGCAGACCCAGAAAAATCTAGTCAAGAATATTTCTCGGGCTTTGGGTGCCTTACTTTTGAAAGAGCAGCCCTGTTGCCAGAATCAGATTACTTATTGTTAGCGGTGAAACCACAAATGTTTGATGAGGTTGCAACAGATGTTAAATCAGTTGTTGTTTACTCGATAATGGCAGGAGTCACTACAAAACAAATATCAAATCGAATTGTGGATTCAAGAATTGTTCGAATTATGCCAAACCTCCCGTGTAGTATTGGTCTTGGTGCAGCAGGAATTGCGCTTGGGGCAACAGCAACAAAAGATGACTCTCTACTTGCGACCGAACTTTTTTCATCGATTGGCATTGTCGTTGACATTGAAGAATCTTTAATGGATGCGGTTACCGCAGTAAGTGGAAGTGGTCCTGCTTATGTTTTCATGCTTGCTGAGGCAATGATTACTGGTGGTATCGAAGCTGGACTGTCCTCTGAGGATGCAACTGCACTTACTAAGCAAACTATTCTTGGCGCAGCGCATCTACTTGACCAAGATTTCAGGTGTGCAGGTGAATTGCGTGAAGCTGTAACAAGTAAGGGGGGAACTACGGCTGCTGCTTTGGAACTCATGCAAGAGCGAAATGTTCCAAAGGCAATTTCTGATGCCGTTGTTGCAGCCCGTAATCGAGGTCGTGAACTTGGGGAATAAAATAACTCTCGAGTTTGGGGGCATGCCACATGTACGATTAATTCGGCTCAGAGCCGAATTAATTTCTGGTGACAGCCACATAGAAATTGCTTTGAAGATGACTTAAAAATCCTTGCGGCAGAAATAAAGCGAGGCGAGTCCTAGTATTACTCCCTCAAAAATCAGTGACGTTCCAATGACGTACCAGAGAGAGCGTGACTCATAGTCTTTTTGAAAACGGCGACTTGTTTCCCGCTCTCTAGCGCCACGAGTTGTTGGATCAACTTCAACAATCTCGTTCTCGAAATCTTGCATATCCCCGCTCATTATTGATCCAATATCAAAACCGTCAGGGTCACTTAACCATCTATCAAGAAGACCTATCGTTTGTGCATTCTTTGGAGAAATTGCAAGAACCCAAGAAATGGGTGTGTGCCACTGCTCAAGTTTTTCTAACAACTCCTGTGATTCTTCTATATCAGCATTGAATGTTTCAATTCGTTTTTCAATCTTTGGGATTCTGAAATCTTCTGACGATTTTGTTCTAATCTCTGAAAGATCTTTCTCAGCATCGATTATTCCCTCATTAAATCGTTCAATAGAAACGTTTTGTTCAATCATAAAACGATTCAATACAGCCTCAGATGTTTGAATTGACCAAAGCAACATCCAAAAAACACCGGTAATCAATAATGCGGTGATGCCTGAACGGGTCAAAATCCCTACAAGTACACATATCGCAAAAAGGTAACTAAAGAAGGTTGCAACGATTGGAATGGCAGAAAAAATTAATGGGTTCCACTCTCCTATTCTTAGACCAACACATACAAAAATACCAAAACAGAAAATAGTGACTTGTAGGACCACAAAAAGTAAACTGACGAGATATTTATAGAAGAATAACTTTATTCTTCCGATTGGTTTTGAAATCGTTAACTCAATCGAACCACTATGCACAAACTCAGGAAAGATAGAACAAGTGGAAATCAATGCAAGAATTATTGAAATCCAAGCGAGCCAAATTTTAACTAGAAAACTAGAGAAAATTCCAATGTAGAGTCCTCTTGCCCATGGGCTGCCTTCATGAAGGAACTCTGATTCGATTTCCCAAATCCCAAATCCCATGGAAATACCTTCTTCGTTAAACCCAACAGAACCATAACTAATAACCACAAGTGCAGAAATGCCGACGGTAACCCAAAAAAGTTTTGCCGCGCTTAGTTGCCTGTAGGCGTCAATTAATAATGCTTTGAATTGCATTACTGAGCAGCTCCCGGTGAATCTTTGTGGTCAACTGCTCGCATGAATAAATCCTCTAGGTTTTCTCTGACAGGTCGAACCGCAACGATCGTCATGTTACTAGCCCTTAGTCGGTCGAGGATTGGTTGAATTGTAGTGGGGTTGTCACCACGAAAAACCAATACCTTGCCATCACTCTCATCACAACAATCTTTCGTCCATTCTGGCGGGGACTCTTTTAGTTCGATTTCGTACCTCTTTGAGTCCTTTGTTAGTGATTCGATGGTTCCTTGCATCGTGACTTTGCCTTTCACCATTACTGCAACTCGGTCACATACCATTTCGAGTTCGCTTAGATGGTGGCTGTTTAGAAAAATTGCACGACCCTCTTTCTTGAGTTCGGATAGCAAATCACGAATTTCACGTCTTCCAACAGGGTCAACTCCATCGGTTGGTTCATCAAGCAAAAGTAACTTAGGATTATTCATAAGTGCTTGTGCGATTCCTAGGCGTTGTAGCATTCCTTTGGAATAAGAACTAACTTTTTTATGTTCCCAACCATTAAGTCCCAATCTTGCTAGTAGTGAAGAAGCCCGAGCATTTCGTTCGATCCTTGGAACTTTGCAAAGAGCCCCGTAATGATGGAGCACTTGTTTTCCTGTGAGGTAATATGGAAAACGATGGTGCTCTGGGAGATACCCGACTGTTTCTAGGGTTTTTCTGTGTCCGATTGGTTTTCCGAGCATGGTTCCAGAGCAAGCAGATGCGCGGATTACTGTCATAAGGATTTTTACTAGAGTTGATTTACCCGCGCCATTTGGGCCAAGCAGACCAAAAATTTCACCATCCATGACATCAATAGAAACACCACGCAGGGCATGCACTTTGCCTCGATAAATTTTTTCTACACCATCAATTTGTATCGCGGTCACGCGCAGAGTGTACCATTCTCAGTATGCCGCACCAATGCTTTAAGTCGTTTTTACAACATCTCGAACAAGAAGGAGAGTTACGTAGAATAACTGAAGAAGTGTCTCCTTTTTTGGAAGTCACCAAACTTGCACAAGTTGAAGCGATTGCACCATGCCCCACTCATAGTAAGACAGCAAAAACATTTGACTCTGGTCGAGAATCAGTTGGTGGAAGGGCGCTTCTAATAGAACGAATTCAAGGTTGTGATTTTCCACTTGCAATTAATACATTTGGGTCTTATTACAGAATGGAACAAGCGCTAGGTGGCAGGGGCTTTGACGAAATTGCAGATACGATTAGTACGTTCACCAAAATGACACCCCCGTCTGGTTTGTCGGATTTGATTGCGATGGCAAAACAGTTTAAACCGTTGATGAACATGAAGCCAAAAAGGAGTAAGGGCAGTGGCATTTGCCAAGAAGTAGTCAAGCTTACGAAAGATGGCGATGTTGATTTGACTCGATTGCCACTTATTAAATGTTGGCCGTTTGACGGGGATCCGCAAGAAGTTGGGTATGATTTTTCTCCTGAACAATCAGGAACTAAAGAAGGCGATGGCCGGTTTATTACATTTGCTGGGATGCACACAATTCACGCAGATGACAAGAGTACGCAAAAGCCAACATCACACAACATCGGTATGTATCGTTCTCAATTAATCGATGCAACGCACCTTGCAATGCATTGGCACGTTCATCATGATGGTGCAGCCCATTGGCGTTCATGGAAATCAAAAGGCGAACCAATGCCAATTGCAATATGCTTTGGTGGAGAGACAGTGCTTCCTTACGCAGCAACTTGTCCTCTTCCACCAGGAATGAGTGAACTGTTGATGGCTGGATTTCTACAAGGAAAAGGAGTCGAACTCGTAAGAGCAAAGACAGTGCCGCTTTGGGTACCAGCAAATTCCGAAATAGTCATCGAAGGGTTCGTGAATACCGATTGTGGAGATTGTGGATGGGAGCCAGGTGATGAACCATTAGGGAAAGGGGCGGTCTTTGAAGGCCCATTTGGAGACCACACAGGTTTTTACTCTATGCCAGATCGGTACCCCATAGTTGATGTTACTGCAGTCACTCACAGAAAGGGTGCTGTATTTCCATCAACAGTTGTTGGTCCTCCACCACAAGAGGATTATTATTTAGGGAAAGCAACTGAACGCATAATGCTTCCGCTCTTAAAGGTGTTAATCCCTGACATCATTGATTATCATTTGCCAAAGTTTGGAACTTTTCACAACTGTGTATTTGTAAAAATCAAACCTCAGTACAAAGAACATGCGAGGAAAGTCATGCACGCGATTTGGGGGGCAGGGCAACTTGCTTGGACAAAAATAATCGTTGTTGTAAACGATTCAATTGACGTACACGATGAGCACGCTGTTTTTGAGATGGTGACAGGAATAGACGTTAAAAATGACATAGAGATTGTTCGTGGTGCACTTGATATTCTTGACCATGCCTCACCTGAAGTTGGATCTGGCGGAAAACTTGGAATAGATGCAACCAATTCTGTGCCTGACATAAACGCGGTGAATTTTGTATTTGTTGAGAAGTTGAAAGGCGGTGATGGAGCGGCAGCAATTGAAAAAACGTATCAGAGCAATCATTCAAAACTAATCTTCGCGGTTGATCATGACGTGCAACAAGATAGTTATGGAGATATTTTCTTTAACTTCTGTGCATGCTTCGATCCATCACGAGACATACATTACTTTGATAACGGTGTTGGGTTTGATGGAACTACAAAGATGAGCGGCGATGAGAGAAACGGGAAAGCCGTTCGCAAGTGGCCACCAAAGTTAGTTGTTAACAATTGCGATTGAATCAGGCTTTAAGAAAAGATAATACAACTGACCTTCTTCGTATTGCCCACCCGCCTTTATGCCTGCTGTCGGGCCAATTCCCATAAACAAATCAGCACGTCCTGGAGCACGTATTGCACCACCAGTGTCTTGATCAATCATAAACTGAGTAAATGGTTTTTTCTCTCCGGTAAGTGAACGAACCGTCGTATCAACAAGAACTACACCGCCCCTAGGAAAAATCTTCTTATCAGTTGCAATTGACCGTTCAGGTGTTACTGGAACTCCAAGTGAACCAGCAGGCCAATTTGAACCATCGTATTCACGGAAAAAGACAAAGGACTCATTCTTATCGATGAGGTTGTTAATTGTCTCTGGGTCTTTGTCGTACATCCTCTTTATGGCACGGAGGCTCAACTTGTCTGGTGGTAGCAGTCCCGCATTAAGAACGGATTGTCCTAATCCAGTATATTCACGGTCAGTTTTTCCAGCGTAACCAATAAACATTAGTTCGCCATTATCTAATCTAAGCCGTGCTGATCCATTGACATGAATTGTGTAAGCATCAAGGTCGTCCTTGACCCAGACAAGTTCAGTTCCATCTAATTCTCCTGAGGATTCCAACACCTTTCTAGGTGGCCAAGGTTCTATTGTTCCGTTTGTGGACTGCCTTCCAAGAGGTGTGCCAGTATTTGGATCAGTCACAAGGTTCGCTGGTCTTGAGTAAAGCGGTGAACCGAAGGTTGAATCTTTTGATTTTGAAGCGAAAAAGTCGGGGGAATAATATCCAGTAAATAGCACCGTTCCTTCTCCATCGCAACCAACGGACTTATAGATATTGAATCTCTCCTCTATTGATTCGACGAACTCCTCTTTAGAGTTTGTTTCCTCAAACAGTTTTCGCAAAACTATAACGGAGTTTTTTGCTTGCTCGTGGGTGACCCCTTCAATCGGGAACCACTGTTTACTTGAAGGAGCTTCGAACCAGTCCATGGAATTATCTAAAGAATCTTGCAAAAACAAATCTCTAGATTCCCAAGCGATTCCAATATCTGGCCAAAGATTTCTAGGAACTTTATCGAGCGCAGGTTGTCCACTTGCAAGTGGTTTTGTGTAATTTGGTCTGGACACCTCGTTGGTAGTCGTATTCGAGTGATTTGTACATGCCACTAGGGAAAAAGTGAGGAAAATGCTTGCGATAGTTCGATAATTCATCTGATTATTCCATCGGTCAGTGTTGGCATTTCTGCCCAAAAAGTAAGGGTAAATATGATGGATAGTTATGAGTTGCATGATAGAATGACGTAACTGCACAAAGCAGTCAAGGAATATTCCCATGATTACTGTATGTAACCCCACTCAATTTCTAGCAATCTTTGGTATGCCCGGCGGAATGGAGATTGTTGTTCTTGTGATAATTGGTCTTCTAATTTTCGGGCGTCGTCTTCCTGAAGTTGGTCGTAACTTGGGTAAGTCAATTGTGGAATTTAAAAAGGGCGTAAAAGGCATCGGTGACGACATAGATAAAGAAGCCGAGGGTAAAGATAAGAAGGAAAATGGTGAATCAAAGAAGTCGGAATTACCACCGGCAAAGGTGACGCCTGACCCAGCAGAAGAAGCAGACATCAAAGTAGAAGAGTCGAAACATCACCTCGATGATTAATTAAGTTGCGGGGGCTTTTTCTAGATGTACATATAAGCGTCGCCATGGTTCATCCCCAATGATTCTCCATTTATGCCCGCGCCCCTCAAGATCTTCTGCTAAAAATATATCACCCGGTTTG
>CAZLCM010000011.1:0-14873 GCA_964558055.1 uncultured Isosphaeraceae bacterium
TTGGTTTGCCGGGAACTTGGTTGATGGTCGCAGGTGCACTTGCAATAACCTTATGTAATCCTCTATGGAGTGATTCATCGATTTGGAGTTGGGTAACAATCGGGATAGTTCTTGGACTTGCCGTTTGTGGAGAAATAATCGAGACAGCGGCGGCTGGGCTTGGTGCAAAAGCGGGCGGAGGAACAAATCGCGGAATGCTTGGCGCAATCTTGGGAAGCATGATTGGCGCATTTGTTGGCACGTTTGTTATTCCAATTCCACTCGTTGGAACTTTAATTGGGGCAATAACTGGCGCATTTCTTGGAGCATTGCTCGGAGAACTAAGTCACAAAGATACAGCCCCTGCAGGCGAACTTGCAAAGTCCGCTACTGGTGCAGCCATAGGAAGAGTCATGGGAATCGTTGGTAAAACAGGTATAGCAGCGATTTGTTGGTGCACCCTTCTTATTACTCCATTTTTCTAAAATAAACTATCCCGCGGGATAGTTTAATTTTATCACTGGGTCAATCGCAAAATTTCGTCAACTGTTGTTAAGCCACTAGCAACTTTTGCAAAACCATCGTGTCTTAAGTTTTGCATTCCTCGTTCGATAGCAAGGGTGCGAAATGAAGTAATTGTTGGGTTACTTGCAATTGCATCGCGTAGCTCATCATCCATAATCAAAAGTTCGTAAATACCAAGACGTCCGGAGTAGCCACTCCCTCTGCAAGCCGAGCATCCAACAGGGTGAGGTATTTCCTCACATCTATAGTGTTCAAGAAGTTGTGCTTCTTTTTCACTCGGAGTTTTCATTTGAACACATTTTGAACAAACTCTTCTCGCTAAACGCTGTGCAAGGACGCCATTTACTGCTGAAGCAACCAAAAACGGTTCAATGCCAATGTTTATTAGCCGAGTCAACGAACTTGGAGCATCATTTGTGTGCAAGGTTGACAACACCAAATGCCCTGTCATTGCTGCTTGGATTGCAACGCTTGCAGTTTCTAAATCCCTAATTTCACCAAGCAACACAACGTCTGGATCTTGACGCAACAGTGCTCTTAGTGCTCTTGAAAAAGTCATATCGATTTTGTCGTGTACTTGTATCTGCGTTATGCCAGATAGTTCATATTCGACAGGGTCTTCCACAGTAGAAATGTTAAGTCGCTTTCGGTCCATTTCTTGTAACGACGAATAGAGAGTTGTTGTTTTTCCGCAACCTGTTGGACCCGTTACTAAAATTATTCCGTGTGGAGAAGTTATTTCATTCTTCCAACAATTTAGTGCATCATCTCTAAAACCAAGTTCATTAAGACCAATACGAATGTTTCTATCATCAAGCAAACGCATCACGACCTTTTCTCCTTTTGGAGTAGGAACTGTTGAAACACGTAAATCGATTGGTCTTCCTAGGACGGTCGCGCGAATCCGCCCGTCTTGGGGAAGACGACGTTCTGCTATATCTAAATTGGCAAGAATTTTAACTCGGCTCACAATCGCACTGTGAAGATGTTTTGGTGAATCTATTAAATCATGAAGAACGCCATCAATTCTGAACCTAACGCGTGAGACACTGTCACCCGCTTCAAAGTGAACGTCTGATGCATCTTCACGAACTGCGCGTGTTATCATTTCACCAACTATGCGAACAACTGGAGAAGAGTCGGCGTCTTCTGCTGCTTCTTCTAAATCAATTATTTCTGATTCGCCATCTTCATCAGAAAACAATGCTTCATCATCCTCACCTATAACTGGCTTTGTATGAGTTTCATTTTCCTTTTCTAACTGTTCTAAAATTGCATTAATGTCGCTGCTTGTTGAGAGTAGTTGACCTACTTTTGCTCCAACTTCAAGGCGGATATCGTTCGTTAAAAAAAACTCGTCTAAAGAAGTCGAAGCAAGATAATACTCACCATCGATACAAACTGGTAACACGACGTGCTCTTTACACCAAGGCAAACCTAATTTATTCAATAAGTCCTGTGAAACCTGTTGTTTTTCTATTTTTGAGAACGGCACATTTGAAATGTCTGCAACTGCTTTTTGAACAGAATTTTCATCTACGCCCACATCAATCAATAACGATGTGATTGACTTTCCCCTTGACTGGCGCTGGAACCTCTTGACCAATTCCAATCCCTCATTATCTAAACATTTTCGTTCTAGCAAAAGGTTAATCAACTTTTGAGAATACGATTCAGTGGGTCGTATCGATGTTGTGCTAAGTGGCTTCATTGAAGATTATCTCCAATTACTAATTTCATGTCATTAGATAAGTAAATTGTCCGCTGTAGAGTTGGATTGTTATCTAAATGTATAACAGCATAATGCGCTCCAATCTCGTCTATTATCATTACCCATTCCCCGTCCCTAATATGTATCTCGTCTCCGAGCCCATAAATTTTCCCATTTATGTTCGCAAGCGGTAATTTTCCTGTCATTATTGACTGTAAATTAAGTTGGCTCGCACAATAATCAGACATTGCATTTAGTTGAGCAAGTACATCATCTTCACTCTGTATTGTTTTTTGTTGTGTTTGCTCAAAACCAAAAACAGTGTTTCTTGATAGTTGCTTCTGCCATGTTTCTGGTTTAGAGGTTAATCGGTCAATGAGCAGAGTTGCTTCAGAATTCCAACTTTCTAATTTCATTGATGTTTCATTTACGCTATCGCTGTTATAGACCTGATCCATCAGTGCACCAGATTCTAAATTGCTGCTAGAAACTACAGTTGGAACAAGCAACCTCATAAGCAAGAGTTCTATAGCTACAACAACTGTCGCAGTTGCAACAAAGATTGTCGCTGCATCATACTTTTTTACAAGTTGGTCAAATTTCTTTATCAATTCACACCCCCATTACTAAAAACTAATTGGATAACAATACGTGCTTCAATTGTATTATCATCAATTCGATGCACGCTCATAGTGTCAATTCTTGAGAGCCTTGTCATTTGTTCTAGATGCAACAACAACTTGTACAAACTTGAAAATTCACCCGTCACCTTGAAATCGACAGGCAATATGCTGTACTCGCCTTCCTCTCGCTCACCCGAGTTTGTTACAGATTGCACAACAAGGCCAAAAGACAAAGCTGCGTCAGAGACAGATTCCAACCATTGTTCAGCGTTGTGAGTAATTGGAATTTTTTTTGCTGCCTCCTCGTTCGCCTCCTGAAGCATATCCATTATTTGTTTCATCTCACGATACTGAGAATTTATTTCACCGTAATTTGTCAACTTTCCAGTTTGCGATCGGATTTCTTCTGCAACAAATCTAACTGCGTTATTTACTGGCCTATAGGCAACCGCCCAAGCAGAAACGGGTACTGCAATAAGAAGAGCAACTAATGCAACGTAACGAGGTGGAACTTTCATTCATAAACTCCTGCCGTCGCTTGAGCAAAAGGGTTCAAAATCATTTGTACTGAAAAGTTTCTGTTGTGTCCATCAGTATCAAGTTGGGCGTACATCAATGAAACGTCTTTAAAAAAACGCGTAGATTCTAACAAATCAATATATGTAGAAATACTTGAATCGCTTGGGGCTATACCTATCACAATTAATGACTCCACTATGGTCGACGTCTCATCCTCATTGACGCGTTTTCTTGTTTCTAGCCGTACGTCTTCTAATCGTGTGTCTTCTGGCAAACAATCTGTAAGTGACCAAAGAAGCAACGACCTTGGAATTGAGTTGGTAAATTTCCCGATGTTACTTATCTCATCAATCGCATCTTGAATATCTTTCTGTACTTTTACATACGAAGGTACTCTTGTTGTAGCGTCGTCCCATCTTGCAGTTACGCTTCCTCGATTTTTAAGTATTCCGTGCCAACCTGACAGAGACATGGCGAACGCTGCGGTTGTTGTGATTAGTGCTACTAAGACAAGAAGAAATCCAATTCGGACAATACGTTTGTCTTCACGCTTTTTGTGCCATGAAGGAGAAATAAAATCGTCGAATGGATGTTTCATGCGCCAGCCCCTGCATATCTCATGCAAATTCCTGCGGCTGTAGTCCAAGCAGGTCCAGAAACATAACCGTCTGCCCCTTTAACCCACGCTGATGGGTCTGATACATATCCTTCAAGCCCTATTTTTGAAGCGATTGCGGAGCACATTTGGGTGTCACTGGCCCCAAGCCCTGTAAAGATAACTCGATCAACAACTCGATCCGCAAACAGGGTTCCATGGTGGCGAAGACAACTTTGTAATTCGCGTTCTAGTTTCTCTTCTATGGAGTCGGATGAATGTTGAGTCAGATGTAAACCCTTTGGCTCAGTTCCGCTTCTACGTTCAAATTCCTTATCCTCACCATTCTTAGTTATGGGTGTAAGTGACGGATCCTGTTTTTGCTTTTGTTCATCGTTTTCTGGTTGTACCTTTTGTACAAAATCAAGTCGGTGAGCAAAGACACAATTAGACCCATGAGAGATCATGACAATGGACGAATCCTCTGCTAAATCTATCACCAACGATGTTATTTTTTCGTCACCATCCCTGCGATAAAGTTGGTCAAACGCTCTAAGTGATGCGTATAAAGGAACTGTTACTGCAACCACAGAACCACCAGCTTCTTCGATGATATCAATTGCCCTATCTATTTTTTCTTGTTCGATACCAACACATAACATTTCTTGTTTAGCACTTCCGCCACTGCCTGCTGTTGTTACATTTATCGTTCTTAGTTCTGCAACACCCCATCTGCAATCGAGTTTAATGAGGCGTTGTCGTATCTCTTTTTCGTTTGCATCAATTGGAACACGCACATGATTTACTAAAACATCAGACGAACAAATGCAGACAACACATCGCTTACCCTTAAATGAATTAAGTGCAATTTTAATTGCAGCACTATCTTGTGATGCAACTTCAACTGCCCCATTTAGATAACGATCTCTGTTACCACGTATTTGCATCATCCGAACAATATCGCTTCCAAAATGTACGGCTATTGGTTGCGATGACATACTATTAGTTAGCCAATTAAATCCCATTCTTCTTGGCTCGGTATTTGCGATACCGTTCTGAACAACTATGTAATTACTGTGGTTGGTGTGTACTGATTAATCGGGTCACACAACTGCACAAACTGTTTATCTGATAAAGCGGATTCGTCCAAAATCTGGAATTATCGGCATGGAACCAAGCCGATTAGCGGCTGGCCAGTAAACACTCCATGCTTTTCCGATTAGTAAATCACGATTCACAACGAAAGGAGAATCATCAAATTGTGCTGCAACAAATTCATCAGGATTTCCCCAAAGTCTTCCATCAAGTGAATAGGCACTGTTATCACCTGCCATCATAAATTGATCCTCATTTAACACAGCAAGTTTATCTGGGTGCGTCCCAAAAGCCTCAGACCCAATTTCTACTAGTTTTTCGTTGCCTTCCTTTGTAGGATTTTTTGTCGCTCTGCTAGGCAATTTAGAACTCCTATAGTACAAGTCATGATCTACACTAAGTCGAGACAATGTAAATGGAGAACCATCGAAGTGCCACGTTAAATTCGCTGGTCTTTCACCGCGACCGGCAATTTCTTCGATAGGCACGTTAGGACCTACACCAGTTGCTAAACGTAACCTCTGTTCTGGACCAAAATCATATTCCAAATCTGCAACCTTGTCTCCATTTACATACATTGACATCCTTTGATCTGCGTGCCAAAACTCAACTCTTGTTGGCTCCCCTAACTCCATCGCATCAACCTCTACAGCAATATCTTTAATAGTTTCACCAGCAATAGATGAGAGCGACATAGACGCACTTCCAATGGAAACATTCCAAACAAAACGTAAATCCATAGCTTCAAGAGTAAACCCAGATTTTAATTCGTTTGTTTCGGGTGTAATAGTTGCACTCACTCGAATGTCTGACATCGGCTCTTGCCGAACTGGTGGCATCAACATATTGTAGGGAAGCCAGTCATCAATAAGTATTCTGTTTTGATTCCAAACAAGAGTGCTTGGCTCTACCGTGTTACATATAAAGGTTCTATTTTCAAATTTCCATGCTCCTTCTGGGTTACCTTCCCATGGCGGGGCCCAAGACCGAGACAAGCCAAGATTGTCTGTTGGTATGGCATCGCTACTAGAAACTGTTCGCCAAAGTGAACGCTGAATATGTTCAGGTTTACGCTGAATAAGAAATGGTGTGTTTCCCTTTTTTGTAAAAATATCACCATCGGCAATCCAAAGCGTCTCCTCCGGTAGGCCTATCAAGCGTTTAATGTAATTTGCTGATGGTCCCTGTGTGTCGGTTGGGTTTTTAAATACAACAACGTCATATCGATTTGGTTCAAAAAAAGGAAAGAGGGTTTTTAATACTACAACCCTATCTCCTGCACGTGGTTGAATTTTTTTTGCCTGAGACACTGATAGTGGCATTTTTCTACCAAGCAGAGGATCGGAGAAACGTTCAGACGAGGTTGATCTTCGTGAATCAAAACCTACAGTAAAGTCCTGCCCTGTCTGGTCACTGTGCATGAGTAGGTGTTGGCCTAGAAGAGTCGGAGCCATTGATCCAGTTGGTATCACAAATCCTTCAACAACAAAACCACGAAATACCATTGCAAGCACAAATGCAACAACTAAAGATTGCAATGTTTCGATGACACCAGATTGACTTTTTCGTTCTTTTGCGTGCATTTGTTACGCCTTATCGGTGTTATTGTTGTTCTTTCTTTTCCTACGCCTTCTTCTACGTCGCTTCTTTTTCTTTGTGCCTTCCTCAGAAGGTTTTTTGTCTTCTTCTGAATTTTTAGTTGATTTCTTGCGACGGTTGCGTTTCTTCTTTGGTTTTGGTTCTTTAGGGGTTTCTACTTCTTCCCACGGACGAGGGCAGGTTTCTGGATCAAGTAACTCCTCAATAGGAACCGCGATTCTTCTTTTATCGTGCTCTAATTCAACAAGCACCAACTGGGTCAAAATCTTCCCTTCTAAAACTATTCCCGGACCTTCTGTCGTGCCGACACGGGTTTTTTTGTGAGGCAAATTCTTTTTCAACTCTCGATATGTCTGGTCCTCATATTTAAGACAGCACATTAATCTCCCACAACGACCAGAAATCTTTTTGGGGTCGAGTGTCTGTTTCTGTTGCTTAGCGGTTCTCATTGAAACTGGAGTTAAAACTTTTAAGTAACTTTTGCAACAACACTGTTGTCCACATTTTTCATAGTCGGCAACTAACCTTGATTCATCCCTCGACCCCACTTGACGCATTTCAATGCGTGTTGAATACTTGGATGCTAGTGCTGAAACTAAACTGCGAAAATCAACTCGGTCTTCACTCAAATAATAAAAAGTCAATAATTCTTCGCCGAGAATCGGTTCTACATCCACTACTTTCATTTCAAGGCGGTGTTCTTCTACAAGTTTTTTTACTTCGGTTAATTGCTCTTTTATCCTACCTCGCAAAGTGTCCATTCTTGCTAAATCATCATTAGTAGCAATTCTAAGCACTCTACCGTTAGTATGAAATGGAAAATTGTTGCCACCAGATTTTTCGATGTACTGCAACATTTCATCTCTAGTTATTGATTTATTGCAACCTGAATTAGAACAAGTGGTTGTTACCATCTCAACAATTTCAGTGCCTCTGTGCGTTCTTGCGACCAGTTTAGATCCACAACCAACTTTTATACCACCAGCTTGTTTGTACTCCCCAATATGTAAAAGAGACCCAAACCTAACTACAAATGTCTCGGGTGCTTTAATCTGGTCGAGTTGTTCTTCTAAGGTTAATGCGTCTCGTTTTGATGGATTGGCATCTTCTTCGAAGATTGGAAGTGGAACAATTGACATATGGTTTTCTAGCGCGTAACAATTCGACAACGATTATTCGTTGTCATTCAATACTTCGATGTCGTCAGGTTGGGTTATTGCTCCATCATCATCCTGACCTGAAGATGGGTTTGAACGCGTTAGCTCTTCAATTGTAGCTTCTTTTTGACCGTGTTTAAGATCTTGGAGAGATTTTCGTTTACGTTTTGTAAACAATAATCGTATCGGTATTTCGCTATAAGGCAGTTCTTCCCGAAGTCGATTCATCAAATAACGCTCATATTGCCCTTCAAACATAGATGGATCATTTACAACTATGGCAATTGTTGGGGGCTTGACGTCGATTTGAGATACATAAAGCAATTTAGCAACAGCACCAAGGCGAGAGGATGGACCTCTCTCTTGAAGTATTGTCTTGATTATCGAATTTAATTTACTTGTCGACTCACGGTGTTCCGATTGCGCTTTTAGGTTGAAAGCCATAGTAACGGCATCATTTATTCCCTTGTTTTGTGAAGCGCTAATGAAAACTATTGGTGCAAAATCAAGTCCACGAAGTTCTTTCGTGATGTAGTCGAGATAATCTTCTGGTGTCACCGAATCGTCAACTAAATCCCACTTGTTGACTACTATTACCGTTGGTTTAAACTGTCGCTGTAACTCCATTGCCAATTTCTTGTCAACTTGAGAGATTCGATCCGTAGCATCAATCAATAGCAAGGTTACATCTGCCCTGCGAATAGATTGGAGCATACGTCGGTAGGCGTAGTATTCAATGTCATCAGCAAAACTCTTTTGCTTTCGAACACCCGCGGTATCTATGGCTGTAAACGACTGACCATCGATTTCAAAGGTAACGTCTACTGAGTCTCGTGTTGTTCCAGCGATTTCTGAAACGATTACCCTATTCTCGCCAGCAAGGGCGTTAGTCAATGACGACTTTCCGGCATTTCGTTTGCCGACAATCGCGAGTTTCATATCTGGATCATCTTCTCGTATGCCTGTTAAGCCATCTAATCTCTCCCAAAGAATATCCGTGAAATATCGCATCCCATGACCACTTGTTGATGAAATGCATATTGCTTCGCCAAGACCGAGAGCCGCTGCTTCGTGACCGTGGGGTTCCCACGAACGCGAGTCGACTTTGTTTGCAACAACCAAAACTCGATTGCCAGCACCAGATTTACGTAGCATTTCAGAAACGGTCTCATCAAGGTGGGTGATACCGGATTGTGCGTCCACGACATAGACAATCAAATCCGCTTTGCCCATTGCCTCTTTGATTTGAAGTTCAATATCACAAGTTAAATCTCGTAAATCTTTCCCAGCATCATCAATATGATCGCCGTCTACTACGTAGACACCCCATCCACCAGTATCGTGTATCTCAGCAATCCTGCTTTCTGTTCCTTTTGGCGTTCGTGCAGGAGGATCTAATTCGATAACAGCACTAACCCTATCCCTAGTTACACCGGGAGTAGGGTCTACGATAGAAACACGCCTCTTTGCAAGCCGATTCAACAAACTCGATTTGCCAACATTTGGCCTTCCAACTATGGCTACTTTGGGTAGGGACATTCCGACTATTGTACCTTAAACGCAACTCTTATCACACAACTCAAAGAATAGTAACAAGCTCAAGAGTACCCACGTTTATTTGGCGCTCGAAACGATATAATTGCCCAAATGGTAGACCAAGGCCTATTAGTAGTAATTTCAGGTCCCTCAGGTGTTGGTAAAACAACAATAGTACACCGTGTCCGAGAGCATTTTGATGCTGTATTTAGCGTGTCGGCAACTACTAGACCTATAAGTAAAAAAGAAGTAAATGGGGAAGATTATTTTTTTATCACCGAAGATGAGTTCGCTGAAAAAATATCTAACAACGCATTTTTGGAATACGCAGAAGTTTTTGGATGCCATATGTACGGGACATTACGTGAGCAAGTTGATGAGGTACTGGAGAAGGGGAAAATAATACTCCTTGACATAGATGTTCAAGGGGGTATACAAATCAAAGAGAATATGCCCGAGTCATTAAGGATTTTTATACTCCCTCCAAGCGAAGACGAGTTATATCGTCGACTTGAGGGGCGAAGGCGAGAAGACCACGATTCAATACAACGAAGGTTCAAAGAGGCGAAACAAGAGATTTCCCTATCTCAAGAAAGCGGTGCATATCAATATTACATAACTAATGATGATTTGGAAGTTGCAGTTGCACAAGCAATCGCGATTGTGCAAGAGTATAGAAACGCTGCCGATACATCATGAACCTCGCAATTACGTTCACTACAGCATGGTTACAGTGTTTAACAACTGTTCCAATTGATTCCATTAAGTCAATTCAGGAAACCCCAATTGCTCCTATAGGCGGTGTCATAATGGTTCAGTTGGTTAGTGAGGAACTAGGAGACAGTTGGCCTCAAACGATGGAGGTATCTTTTGATTCGGGTGACAAAGTCACTGGTTATTTGGGATGGGTTGAACTAAACAATAATCGCAGCGCCTGGGCGAGTAACCCATCCATTATTCGCCCAATTTTACCAACCGACGATACTAGAAGAATCCACCCGCTTGACTTAAATACTGGTCCAGTCCTTTTAATCAAATTGCCAGAAAACGCATCTGGTTCTTTAACATTTGGAGGTACTACAATTGATCCCATTTGGGTTTCGTTACCCAAAGAGATGCCAAACGTAAATATTTCTCCAATAGATTACAACAAAACACTATCAATCAATGGTGAATTTGAGTTACCAGAATGGAATCCGCTTGAATATTGGAGGTGGTCTTTAGTTGCTTCACGAAGTGGAGTTTGTTCGCCCGAACCTCCTGCTGATAATCTTGTTGTTCAACTTGCAGCATTACAGAGTGAACAACTTTGGAGAATTGGGTTTGATAGATTAGCGCGAAGCAGTCGAGGTGTCGCTGCAGCTTGTAGAGATTTGTTAACCAATACAGCGTTTGACGGAAGTGTTAATTTCGCTTGCTGGGTAACTTCCCAAGATGCAATAAAGAAACTTCTTGAAATTGTTACAGACCAGAACATTTCTTCAAGGCAATTGTCTGCAAGAGCACTAAATTGGGTGCAAGAGCAACAACCTTTTATAGCTTGGCTAGAAAATGTTTATGCACAAAGAATTACACTTGCTTTTGCAAACCCGACTCTTGAGCCATCGCTTGCTACAGTTATATGGAACCAAGACGATGTTTTCCCATCCGTCATAGAACTTCCTGCTACAAAAACTGTCAGAGAAAAGATTGATAGGGCAATTCAACTTGATCTTTCTGATTTTGGTGCGCAATCACCAGACGTAAAATTACAGTGGTTAACACTTCAATTGGGCAACCAACAATATTCTTTGCCAATTGTCCCAAATGAAGTTGTTGTCCACCCTCCCAGCGCGGTATTGCCAGTATTGCATCCTACTTGGACCCTTGAAAACATTCACAAAAAAAGTCCTAGGCGTGTTTCTCCCGACAAACAAACGCTTGTCGAATTGAGAAAAATGTTCGGTGTATGGGAACTTTATGTTCGGTGTAAAGGGAACAATATCGAGAGCGATTTCCCAGAACTTCTTGAACAACCCAAGCAATTGATTGGTCACGAAGCAATAAGCATCGTTCATCAAAAAACTAACTCATTCGTATCAATCTCTCCAGATGGAGTGGTTCGTGGTGTAAATATTCCAAGTGACTTAGAAGTGTTTAATTCTAAAATTGACGATGGGTGGAGTGTTCGGGTGGAGTTGCCCACTTCTTGGGTTGACAATGAACAACTTACAATCTCACTTATTAGAACACATAGTGATTCACAAGAAGTTGAAACCTCTCCACTACCTTGTTTGCCGTGGAACTTACAACCAGCGCCAATAGTATTTGACTTGTCTCAATGGGAAAAAGTTAAACAGATTCCAACAACTTACAAATAAGATTTAAAGTCAAAAACGTAATTGCCCCCAAATACCTACAGCACCAGTTGATTCAAAATCTTGGCGTTCGATAACCGTTTTCTGTTGGTCAACAACTTCAATTTGCCCATTAAAAACAATACCTCCTAAAAAAGTAATGTCAAATGTTGGAGAGGCGTGATAGGTTGCTCTAAGGGTTAAAGGCCAAGAAGTCACTTCACCAGCGCCTTTTGGTGCTATACCTGAGTTGTCTAATCGAAATCTACTGTAACCATAAGAGTATCCTGCACCGACAGTCCAATATTCATTTGGGTCCCAGATTAATTCGACACCTGTCCTTCCGCCAAACCTTGTAGAAATATCACTCGACAACTTAAGGTTTTTACCTAGTTGCCAATCCAATACAAATACTGGGAACCACCTTGGGTCGTCTAACTCCTGTTCTATAACACCGGCACCAAGCCCAAAAGTAAAATCAGAAGAAAACGAGTGGATAAAACCCACTGAACCCCCAAACACAGTTCCGTCTGAAGCGTCTTGTTCGTAACTCGCCCTTCCTAAACCACCAACAAACCACTTCGTTGATTGGCTGTAATTATGTGTCCACGTGAGTGCAAGGTCAACCGTGTTGATCGAATCCCAAGGATTATCTTGCCCAAGACCAGAATTTCCGCTGAAATCCCAGTTGTCTCTCTGGAACTGGAAGCGAAACTGCAAATCATCGCTATTTGTCAGTTTGTTGTCTAATCGAAACTCTGTTCCGTAACTCGTGAGCCCAACATCCCCACCGTTATCGATAGATGTTTCAAACTGATGGACATAGTGAGAATCTAATTTTGCGTTATAGATTGGAGTTGTAGTTTCGTTTTGAGCTGACAGTAAACAAACTATAAGAGTAATTGAAAACATTGTTAATTCTCACTTGGTTGAAGTTGGAAGTGTTTCGATGAGGTTAAGTAAAATATCGTCACATGTAATTGCTTCTGCCTCTGCTTCAAAATTTAGAATGCAACGGTGCCTTAGAGTTGGAAGTGCTGCCTTTCGAATGTCGTCGATTGAGACATCAGTTCTTGCGCCTAGTAGGGCATGCACCTTTCCAGCAAGTACAAGAGTTTGTGCTGCTCTTGGCGAAGCACCAAATCTTAGAAATGATTTTACTTTTGGTGTAGATAGTTGTTCTTCCGGATGTGTTGCAAGAACAATTCGTACTGCATAATCTTGCACCTCTTCGGAAATGTTCACATTGCGAACAATTTGTTGGTAAGCAATAATTTTTTCAGTGTCTAGAACCCTGTTGACGGTTGGACTTGTTCCGCTTGTTGTCCTATTTACGATTTCCATCAACTCTGTTCGGCCGGAATATCCAACGTGCAACTTATAGAAAAACCTATCTAGTTGTGCCTCGGGCAAGGGATAGGTTCCCTCTTGTTCGATAGGGTTTTGAGTTGCCATAACGAAGAACGGTTTCGTTAGTTCGTGTGTTTCACCTCCAACAGTCACCGTCTTCTCTTGCATTGCCTCAAGGAGGGCCGACTGTGTTTTGGGTGTGGCGCGATTTATTTCATCAGCGAGAACCATCTGTGCAAAGAGAGGTCCTTTGCGAAATTCAAAATTTCTTCCGTTTTCTGATTCAACAACAACAGTCGTTCCAGTAATATCCGCTGGCATTAAATCAGGTGTAAATTGAATACGAGAGAAATCGAGATGAAGCGCATCGCTTAGAGTTCGTATTAATAAAGTTTTGCCTAGTCCAGGAACTCCCTCTAGTAAAGCATGCCCGCCAGCAAAAAGACAGACTAGAACACCTTCTACAATTTCTTCATGCCCGACAACTGCATTTTCAATTTCATTACGTAATCTAGCAAAGTCATCGCAAAATGTTTTCGCTGCTGTATCAAGTGAAATTGTTTCGGCTGTCATGAGTGCACAATACCAAAATACTGGAACAGGACCCAAAAAGTAATGCGGTCAGTCCTCCATTTTTTTGAAACTATCCCGCGGGTCGTTTATTCTGCTTTTTCAATCATCCAATATTCGATGTCGATTTGTGTTTGTCGTCCAAAGACCGTTGCAAGAACTCGAACGATTCCTTTTTCAGGATATATTTCGTCGACAGTTCCTTCGTAGCCCATGAATGGACCATCTTTGACGCTTACATGGTCGCCCTTGGCAAACTCAAGTTTAACTTCAGTAACCTCTTCGGGTGCCTGAGAGTCGTACAACATCTTGTCGACTTCTTCTTCTGACATTGGAGTTGGCTTGCCAGCAGTACCAACAAAATCTCCTACGCCTGTTGTTTCTTTAATAATAAAGAAAACGT
Organism: uncultured Isosphaeraceae bacterium; assembly: GCA_964558055.1. GTDB lineage: Bacteria > Planctomycetota > Phycisphaerae > Phycisphaerales > SM1A02. Next base: position 13,999 of record CAZLCM010000011.1, read on the forward strand.
CTTGTGAAATTCGAGCGTCAATGAGTTTCATTTCCACAAAGATATATCCTGGATACAACTTTGTTTCAGTAATTTTTACTTTATTGTTTTTAGAAAGTGTTTTTGTTTTTTCGGTGGGAACCATAATCCTACCTACTAAGTGCTGAACACCTTCTATCTCTACTTTCTTTTCAAGAGCATTGCGAACAAAGTCCTCTTTGTTTGAGGCAACACGCAACACAAACCAATTCATACCCTCTTGGGTTCTTGGTTCCTCTGATGTTGTTTTCTGAAGGGTTGGCTGTGGTTCTTGAATTTTTTGTACCGTTTCGTTTGAATCATCAGGAGATGATTTTGAAGTTGTGGCTTCAGTATTTTGTTCTATTTCACTCATTACAATCCCTTCCATTTACACCGTTTGCAGAACATCAATCGATTGGAAGAATGCGGAAAAAGCAAGGTCCGCAATTTTACAAAAGATAGCGATAAAGAGAGTTAGTAAAATAACTAGAACGGTTGAGCCCATTATCTCCCTACGAGTCGACCAGTTCACTTTTCGCATTTCACCCTCAGTTGCAATCATGAAGTCAACGAGTTTTGGCTTTTTGCCAATAAGGTGGTAACCAATCAGACCGCAAACCGCTATCGCGATAACGGAAACTCCTCCCTGTACGTACACGGGCTCAAGCTCGCCAATTTGAACTCCACTAAGTTGATCCCATAGCCAAATGACACCCATCATGACAAGAAGGCCGAAGCCAATAGCAGACATAAGACGTACCCAGTAACCTTGTCCTTGTTTGTATATTGCTGCGCTCATGTTGTTCTCTTGTTTCTTAGTTTTCTTACCTAAACACGCCGGGAGTGACTCGAACACTCAACCTGCGGATTTGGAA